>CBIGXK010000037.1:0-18026 GCA_966193805.1 uncultured bacterium
CCCGCCAGCGGGGGATACTGTTACGCTTCGCACAAGTTAAAAGTTAAAAGTTAAAAGTTAAAACCATCTTCCCACTCCCTACTCCCCATTGCCTATTGCCTATTGCCTATTGCCCCACTCCCTCCTCCATACGCCGTCACCTGTATCACCTTACCCTTCACCCGGAATATCTTTCCATTCTTCCGGCAATATTCTGCCTGCAGCGTTTCATTAGTGAGCACCTTGTCCATAAACATTTTTATCTCTTCCTTCACCAGCAGCGGCTCACTGCCATGCATAATCGCTTCGTTGATATAACCATACAGCAGCGGCTCGAGTTCGTCATAAAAAAGCGCCTTGTCGGCAAATATTTCGGTGCCTATCACCCGGTTGCCGCTGATGCACACAAACCCCGTTATCGAGCTGTCGGATGCTTTTATTTTATCACGAAAAAACGTGACGTAATCATTCTCCTGCGCCATATATTGCTTGTCGTGCCGGAAGGCGCCATAAGCCAGCGTCGCCGAATTGAGCTTTGCGCTATCGAGCTGTGAAAAGATTTCTTTCCAGATAAGCACCTGGTTGCCGGAATGATCGAGCACCTTCCTGAGCTTCGAATTGGCGTAATTGGTATAGGCTATCTTTTTCTCTTTTTTGCTCCACCGGCCCTCTTCGATACACATTACAGGAATGTACTGGTCGTTGCCCGTTGGTGTAAGCACCGTGTCTTTTGTTACCATCCTGTCCTGCCGGCCACCGCTGAATGTTTGTCCGGAAGCCACGAACAGTGGCGTTTGCGACTTGTTGCTCACGCGCAGCCAATGTACATTTTCAGTTGATGCGGACCCGCGTTCGCTGATTGTGGCCACTCCCTCCCGGATGGCCCTGTTGATGGACATCATCCTGGGTCCGGGACTGCCATCACGGTTGCGCGGCTTAATGGGCACGAACTGCAGCGATTTATACTCCCACGCACTGTCATAATCTACCCATACGGTTTCATAAATGAGCTGCGCCGTCGAGGAAAAGCTGATAAGCGCCAATATAGCAACGAGCAGAACTTTCACCTACTATAAACGCCCGGCGGCACTCCCTAGTGTGGAAAAGTCTTGCAAGCCGCCTTTGTGTATATTTGCCGCCTATGCCAAAAAAAGTAAGAGTGAGGTTTGCCCCGAGTCCCACGGGCGGGTTACACCTGGGTGGCGTTAGAACTATTCTCTATAATTACCTTTTTGCCCATAAAAATGGAGGTGATTTCGTACTCCGCATCGAGGATACCGACCAATCGAGGTATGTTGAAGGGGCAGAAGAATATATTTACAAGTGCCTGTCGTGGTGCGGACTCGAGCCCGATGAGAGCCCGTTGAAGGGCGGTCCGTACGGTCCCTACCGGCAAAGTGAAAGAAAAGCAATATACCGTAAATACGCCGAGCAGCTTGTGGAGCAGGGAAACGCCTATTATGCTTTCGACACACCGCAAGAGCTGGAAGAAATGCGCACCAGGTATAAAACAGATGATAATCCTTCGCCGCAATATGGCCACCGATTGCGTGAGAAGATGCGCAATTCGCTCACGCTTCCGGGCGAAGAAACGGCCACACTTTTGAAAAATAATACGCCGCATGTTATCCGCATAAAGATGCCGGTAAACGAAGAAATTACCTTCACCGATATCATCCGCGGCGAAGTGAATTTTAACAGCGGCCAGAGCGACGATAAGGTGTTGCTGAAAGCGGACGGCATGCCCACCTATCACCTTGCGGTAGTGGTGGATGATTACCTGATGAAGATCACGCACGCATTCAGAGGCGAAGAATGGCTGCCAAGCGCGCCGGTTCATATCCTTTTATGGCAATATTTCGGATGGCACGACGACATGCCGCAATGGGCGCATCTTCCGCTCATCATGAAACCCGATGGCAAAGGCAAGCTGAGCAAGCGCGATGGCGACAGGCTGGGCTTCCCGGTGTTTGCGATGGATTGGAAAGATCCAAAAACGGGGGAAATGACGAAAGGCTTTAAAGAAATTGGTTTTCTGCCTGAGGCTTTCAATAACATGCTCGCATTGCTCGGTTGGAACGATGGCACCGAACAGGAAATATTCACTCGCGAAGAACTGGTAGAGAAATTTTCGCTGGAAAGAGTTCATAAGGCCGGCGCGAAATTTAATTTTGAAAAAGCCAAATGGTTCAACCACGAATGGATCAAAAGAAGTTCGGATGGATTTCTTGCGGCCGAACTCAAAAAGAAACTCGGCGAAAAAGGCATCGAAGGTTCGTTTGACCTCGAAAAAATATGCGCGCTGGTCAAAGAAAGGTGCTCATTGCTTCCTGAACTGTGGGAGAACAGCTATTTCTTTTTTGAAACACCGGCAGAAGTGGATCTCGAAGCAGTTAAAGGCAAATGGACCAACGAGAAAACATCTTTTTTTAATGCGCTGACCGAGAGCCTTGCTGCTTCGAAAGAATATTCGGCCGAAACGCTGAAAAATAATTTTGAATCACTGGCAGCGGGGAAAAACCTGAAGAACAAAGATCTTCTGCTTCCTTTCCGCATCATGCTGGTCGGAAAAAAAATTGGACCCGGGGTATTTGAGATTGCGGAAATATTGGGAGCGGAAGAAACAATTAAAAGAATCAAACATGTGCTTCAACTTCTCTGAAACATCGTACCATGGCACTGGAAAGACCCGTTAGAATATTAGTTGCCAAGATTGGGCTGGATGGCCACGATCGTGGCGCACGCGTAATCGCCACTTCCCTGCGTGATGCCGGCATGGAAGTGATTTACACCGGCTTGCGCCAAACGGCCGAAATGGTGGTGAACACCGCGCTGCAGGAGGATGTGGATGCCATCGGCATCAGTATATTGAGTGGGGCGCACATGACGGTGTTTCCAAAAGTGATTGCGCTGCTGAAAGAAAAGGGAATTGACGATGTGCTGATCACCGGGGGCGGCATCATTCCCGAAGAGGATATGAAAAAACTGAATGAAATGGGCGTTGGCAAACTCTTTCCACCAGGAACCAACACTTCAGAAATTGCGGCATATATCAAAAACTGGGTGGCCGATAACCGCAAATTTTAAAACGACCGCAGATGTATCAAACGCTTCTTACGCAAAAAGAAAACAAGATTCTCACGATCACGGTTAACCGCCCCGACAAGCTGAATGCCATTAACGAACAGGTGATGACCGAACTGGGAATGGCCGTAAAGGAATTAAACGAAGATCCGTCTGTAAAGGCCGCAATCATCACAGGTGCAGGCGCCAAGGCCTTCGTGGCGGGAGCAGATATCAGCGAATTCAATGGTGCGGGTGCCGATGGCAAGAGACTTTCGAAAAAAGGGCAACAGGTGTTTTTCGACATTGAACGATCCGCAAAACCCATCGTGGCGGCAGTAAATGGATTTGCACTTGGTGCAGGATGTGAGCTGGCCATGAGCTGCCATATCCGCGTAGCCGCAACGAATGCGAAGTTCGGGCAGCCCGAAGTTAATCTTGGCCTGGTGCCCGGTTATGGCGGAACGCAACGGCTGGCGCAGCTTATCGGCAAGGGCAGGGCAATAGAAATGCTGCTCACGGCAAACATGATAGACGCTGCCACCGCACTGCAATATGGATTAGTAAATGATGTCATCGCGCCCGATGAATTGTTGAACAAAGCCACCGAAATACTCAACCTTATCAATACAAAGGCGCCGCTCGCGGTTGCAGGATGCATTAAAGCTGCCAATGCCGTGTTCGATGAAACGATCGATGGTTACGATCTAGAAGCGCAAATATTCGGCAACTGCTTTGCAACCGAAGACCTAAAGGAAGGCAAAGCGGCGTTCCTCGAAAAACGTAAAGCAAATTTCACTGGAAAATAAATACGCGATCATGAATTACAGAATAGAGAAAGACACAATGGGCGAAGTGAAAGTACCCGCCGACGCCCTCTATGGCGCACAAACACAAAGAAGCGTTGAAAATTTCAAGATAGCACAGGACATTAATAAAATGCCGAAGGAAATTATAAAGGCATTCGCCTATTTGAAAAAAGCGGCGGCACTCACCAACCTCGAGGCAGGGGCGCTGTCGAAAGAGAAATCTGATCTAATCGGAAAGGTATGTGACGAAATACTCGAGGGCAAGCTGGATGAATACTTTCCATTAGTGGTGTGGCAAACGGGCAGCGGAACGCAAAGCAACATGAACGTGAATGAAGTGATCGCCTATCGGGGGCATGTACTGAATGGCGGCCAGCTCACCGATAAAGAAAAGTTTCTGCATCCAAACGATGATGTGAACAAGTCACAGTCTTCGAACGACACCTTCCCCACGGCCATGCACATCGCGGCCTATAAAATACTCGACGGATCAGTGATCCCCGCAATCGAAAAGCTTCGCGACACGCTCAAAGAAAAGAGCAAACGCTATATGAAGGTGGTGAAAATTGGAAGAACACATTGCATGGATGCCACGCCTTTAACCGTGGGCCAGGAATTCAGCGGTTATGTATCACAGTTGGATCATGGCCTGCGTGCGATAAAAAATACGCTGGCACATGTATCCGAACTGGCCCTGGGCGGCACAGCGGTAGGAACAGGCATCAACACACCCCCGGGTTACGCCGAAAATGTGGCAAAACACATTGCCTCGCTTACCCGTTTGCCTTTTAAAACTGCTGAAAACAAATTTGAGGCGCTCGCGTCGCATGATGCCATTGTGGAGGCACATGGTGCATTGAAAACAGTGGCCGTGAGCCTGATGAAAATTGCGAACGACATCCGCCTGCTGTCCTCCGGACCCCGGTCGGGCATTGGCGAACTGTTCATTCCCGACAACGAGCCCGGATCTTCCATCATGCCCGGCAAAGTGAACCCAACGCAATGCGAGGCGCTCACCATGATAGCCGCACAGGTGTTGGGCAATGACGTGGCCATCAATATTGGCGGCGCCACCGGCCACTTCGAGCTGAACGTGTTCAAACCGATGATCATCTATAATTTCCTGCACAGTGCGCGACTCATCGCTGACGGATGTGTTTCCTTCAACGACAAATGTGCCGTTGGCATCGAACCCATCACTGAAAATATCAGGAAGCATGTCGAAAACTCTCTCATGCTGGTCACCAGCCTCAACACGAAAATCGGGTATTACAAAGCGGCGGAAATAGCGCAAAAAGCACACAAGGAAGGAACAACGCTAAAAGAAATGGCGGTGAAGCTCGGCTACGTTACTCCGCAGCAGTTCGACGAATGGGTGGTGCCGGAAAAAATGGTGGGCAAGCTTGAATAATTGTCATTCCACAATCGTACTGCTCGTTAGTCCCCATTCGGTATTGTTGTTGATGTCGTAGTAATAAACGATTCCCTTCCCTTTCGAATAGACGGTGTTATAGGAATTGCCCGAGGGATTGAAAGTCGCTCCGCCATCAAACGAAACGTACAGTTCGGTGTTTACATTGATGCTGTTAGCATAGGAAACGCCGTTGATGTCTGCGGTACCTCTATTGACGATTTTAGAAACGAGTTTTGCCTTAACCTGCATGCCTGCCAGCGATAAATCCACCACGGGCGATTCCCACGGCGTCTCATCGGCGGCGTCCTCATCCAGTATCACAATCTCCAGCGAAGGGGGATCAGAAACATTTCCCTGGAAATCGAGTGTAACAAAGCGAAAATATTTTTTGCCGGATTGCCTGTAATAAAATTCTTCTCCTTTGTTGCTTACCAGTTTAGTGTACTGGCGGCCCTCTTGCTCTATGTACACGTCTTCCTCTTCAGACGTGATCGATTGTTCATTGCCCGGAACGGAAAGGTCAACATAGTTCCACTCCGAACCGACGCCGAGCGGAAGATAGGATTCGGTAACCGGTGGATTTTGAAAATCGACCTGCAGATAATTACATGCTTTGTCGATCGTTACTTCATAATTGAGCGTAACGCCACTGCACGTGGCCTGCACCGTGTACGTTCCGGCAGGCAGATTAAAAGTAGCCGCACCATCCGCACCGCATTCCGGTTGAGAAATCAACCCGTCAGTGATCTGGCCGTTTTCGCCGTTCACACTCACTTCAATGACACCGCCATCCGAACAAATTCCCTTCGCCCACACGGTAAGCTGCCCGCTTTCTACAGGAACCTCTGTATCGGTGGATGTACCCATGGGCGCGCTGAACTTACCCTCTGCAATGTTATAATTGTTTCCCTGCGCATCCTGCACCGTACCCGAAAAAGTACCCGTAATATAAGACGAGTCTATCCGCGTGATCGTGAGGGTGAAGTCGCTGCCCTGGCTGGGAACACTGCTATAAAGCAGGCTGCCGTCCTGGAAATACTGAAACAGCACGTACTCGGTGCCGTAGGCACCCGCACCGATTTGCGTGCCTGCCAGTTGTATCGTTATTTCGCCGGCCGATCCATTCGTTTGCACGCCACTAATGCTAATGGTCTGGATAGTATTGACGGTCTGAATAAAGGCGGTGTCGGTGAGGCCGCCAAAGGTGCTGTCACCCTGCTTAAATTCCCATTGATTGTCCACTTCCTGGTCGGGATTGCCTTCTTCATTGCTCAATTCCTTTTTGCAGGAAATGATCACAACCGCAACGGCGAAGAAACCCAGTAAGGTCTTATACAATGACATGATCCCGGAGCTTTAATAGTTTACAATGCACGGACTGTATCGTTCACAGGGGTATCGGCTTCCAGGTTGGGGCCTGGTTCTTCCTGGGGATGTTTTTTAAAGAATTTCTTTTGGAAAATTAATAAAAGGATCACTCCAACGGATATCGAAGCATCGGCTATGTTAAAGATAGGAGAAAAAAAAGTAAACCGCTCGCCTCCCCACAACGGTACCCAGCCCGGCAGCATTTTATCTTCAATGATCGGCACATAGAGCATGTCCACCACCCTGCCATGAAGGAAACCGGCGTAACCACCGCTTTCGGGAAACATTGTGGCCAGCGGTGTTCCAAGGTCGCTCGGCGAAAAAATGAGACCGTAAAAAAGGCTGTCTATCAGGTTCCCCAATGCCCCCGCAAAAATCAGCGCCGCACACACGATAAAGCCGGGATGCATCTTCTTTTTCACGATCGACCGTATATAGAAAACGCCGAAGATCACAGCAACGAGTCGGAACAGCGTGAGTGCCATTTTTCCCCATTCGCCTCCAAATTTCCAGCCCCAGGCCATGCCTTCGTTTTCGATGAAAAAGAGACGGAACCATGAACCGATCAGTGGTATCTGCTCCTGGTACAGCATGCTTGTCTTGACCCAAATTTTCAGTGCCTGGTCGGCTATGATGATCGACAGGATGATAATAACTACGGTTCTGCTCTTCACGTCGGAACTGATTTTTTGATGGGCAAAGATAGTGAACATGGGCGGAGTTCTCATTCCTGAAAATACACCCGCCTTACACGTTGGGATATGCCTGTAAGTACTTCATAGGGAATAGTTTGGGCCCATTTGGCCACCTCTTTTACGGACAGCCCTTTTCCGAAAATGGTGACCTCGTCGCCTTCACCGATATTGCCGATATCGGTGATGTCGATCATCGTCATATCCATGCAGATGTTGCCAATCGTAGGAGCAAGCCGGCCGTTGACCAGCATTTTGCCTTTCCCGTTGCCTAAAACTCTCGGATAACCGTCGGCGTACCCGAGCCTGACGGTCGCAATGACCGAATCCCTCATTACCGTTCCGGACCGTCCATAACTTACGGATTCGCCTTTCAGGAGGTGCTTGATCTGGGCAATGGATGATTTCAGCGTGGATACTTCCTGCAACTCGCCTTCATGGGTATCGTCTATGCCATAAAGCCCTATTCCCAGCCGCACCATATCGTACTGAAGGGAACGATGCCGCGAAATACCCGAGGTATTGAGCAGGTGCCGGATAACCGGGTAATCCAGCCTTTCCGTTATCCGTTTACTCAATCGTTCAAATAAAGCGGCCTGCTGGCTGGTGAATTCATCAAAAGCGGGATCCTCGCTGGCGGCCAGGTGACTGAAAACCGTTTGCACTTTCACTTCCGGCGAGTAGAGCATATCCAGTAATTCATCCATCTGTCCTTCAGCAAAACCGAGCCGGTTCATGCCGGTTTCAAGTTCGATGTGTACCGGGAATCCGGTTAGTCCCTCGTTGTGCAAAAACGTTCGAAATTCCTTTAACATAGCCGGCGAATACATATCAGGTTCAAGATTGTAGGCAACCAGTGCGCTGAAAGACGACTCATCCGGGTTCATGACCATTACGGGCAGGCTGACGCCGCCCTTCCGCAGTTCCACGCCTTCGTCGGCATAGGCCACTGCCAGGTAATCCACTTTATTGTATTGAAGCGAGCTGGCGATCTCATAGCTGCCGCTTCCGTACGAAAAAGCCTTTACCATCGCCATCAGCTTCGTATTGGGTGCAAGCAGCCGCTGGTACTCCTTCAGGTTGTGCAGAAGGGCATTCAAGTCAATTTCCATCACCGTTTGATGCGTTTGCCTTTGCAGCATCAGGTTGATCTGCTCGAGCGCAAAAACACGGGCGCCTTTGATGAGGATGGTTTCGTTGGCAAAATGCAAGTGGGGAAACTGCTGCCGGAAATCGTCAACGGAACTGAATAGCTGAACCGACATTTCCTCTCCGCCTCCGCTTTTGAGTCCACTTACCCGGCCCTCGCCACCGAATTGAAATGCCTGCTCGTTTCGTGAAATACCGGGACCGATGCCTATGAACCTGTTGACCTTATGCTGTTGCAACGACCTGGCGATGTCGCGGTAAAGTTCCTTTTCATTAAGACCGCTTTCCATGAAATCGGTGAGTATCACGGTCCGTTTCGGGTGCTGGCGCTGCTGGCCGAGAAAGTCGAGTGCAATCTTTAACGAACTGAGGTCGGCGCTGTAGCTGTCGTTGATAACGGAAGAATTGTTGATGCCGTTCCGGAGCTCGAGGCGCATTGCTACCGGTTGAAGAGAGGACATGCCTGCGGCGATTTCATTGGACGGAACATGCAGATGCAGCATAACGCACCAGCAATGGATGGCATTTTCAACGGAGGCGTCATCAACAAAGGGAATAATTATCTCGGCCGCTGTACCCTTGTATTCACCTTTTATACGGCAGGAGTTTTCTGATTTTTCCGTGGCAATAATTTGCAGTTCTGCGTGTGTTTTCCGGCTCCAACTGATGATCTCGAACGGCTTTTCCGAACCGTTTTTCAGTTGGTTGTAAAGTGAGGCCACCGCCTCATTCAGCTCGGCGTAGTCCTTACAATAAATTAACGTATTCACTTTCGTGAAGAGGCGAAGCTTTTCCCTGATCTTTTGCCGCGTGTTCAGGAAACCGCTTGCATGGGCATCACCGATATTTGTAAAGATGCCGATACCGGGCCTGATGATCTTTTGCAGCTTGTCCATTTCGCCACTCTGCGAAATGCCGGCTTCGAAAATGCCGAGGCCTGCCTGCTCGTGAAGTTGCCAAACACTTAAGGGCACACCAATTTGAGAGTTGTAGCTTTTGGGGCTGCGCACAATGCTATACCTGCTTTCGAGCAATTGGTTCAGCCATTCTTTCACGATGGTTTTTCCGTTGCTGCCCGTAATGCCGATGACGGGAATGTGAAAAATGCTCCGGTGATGCGCGGCCAGGCACTGCAGCGCTTCCAGTACATCTTTCACGGCAATAACATTTGCTGCGCCCGGAACGGTTGCCGACTTATCGCTGATAATAAAATTTCTGATGCCTTTTTTGAATGCTTCTTCAATGAACAGGTGGCCATCGCGGCGCTGTCCCTTTAACGCGAAAAAAAGCGACGTTTCAGGAAACGCCACTTTCCTGCTGTCCATTACCAGTTCGCGTACAATGGCATCTTCATGCATCGAAACGATGCTTCCCTTTACAATTGATGCGATATCGGAAATGCGGTAGGTCAAGCTTATGCATTAATGCAGGTCCACATCGCCCTTATTGACAATATCCTTTTTCGCTTCGCGGCTGGAAACGCTCATGGAATAAACAATGGAAGTGACGATACATACCAGTATTACGAGCAATGATATGAAAATTGGAACATGCACATTGAAAAATTCGACCAGCATTTTTAGTCCGATGAACACCAGCACTATCGCTATGCCCTGTTGCAGGTAGGCGAATTTTCCCACCGCGCCGCGCAACAAAAAGAACAATGACCTAAGGCCCAGTACCGCAAAAATATTCGACGTGTAGATGACCACACGGTGCGTTGAAATGCCAAACACGGCCGGAATGGAATCGAGTGCAAACACAATATCCGTTGTGGCCAGCATAATGACGACGGCAAAAACACTGGTGTAGTATTTTTTGCCGTTGCGGATCACCGTGAACTTTCCCTCGCCATCATCGTGAACAAGCGGGAAAAATCTTTTAAGGAAACCGTACACCTTGTTTTCTGAAAGGTTTACCTCTTCATCATGTTTTGCTGCAAACATTTTTACGCCGGTGATGACGAGTATGGCGCCAAAAATGTACAGGAGCCATCCGAACCGCTCTACAAGTGCTATACCCACGGTGATGAATATTACCCTGAACACGATGGCCATCAGTATGCCGATAAGCAGCACGCGTGCCGAGTACTGGTCCTTCATCCCGAAGAAGGTGAACAGCAGGATGAACACAAAAATATTATCAATGCTCAATGACCATTCGGTGAGATAGGCGCTGAGATACTCAATAGCGATCTGTTGTCCGTATTCGTACCACACAAAAAACATGAATGCAACGGCCAGCGACACCCAAAATACCGTTTGCCACAGTGCTTTCCTGATGGTGATATGCGAGCTTTTTTTACTGAGCAATCCCAGGTCGAAAATCAGGGCTATCACCACCAATAATCCAAAGGCCGCATATGTTATCTGATCCGTCGTCATGCTGTATATTTCTTATTTCTTATAGCCTGGTATACCAAAGCGAAGCCCAGTATAAGCACCACCGGCAGCCCCACGTTAATGATTTGCCACGTTGTGCGCTGATCCTCGATTTTAGCGGGATCCAGCAGCCGCAACACGAATGTTTTTGCCCTTGCAGCCAGTATGCCCGAAGGATTGGTGAGGTATTCGATGCAATTGGTAATGAAATCGCGGTTGGCGTACTGCACCTTCGTAAACTGGTTGGTTCCCATCTGCAGCGGTCCTTCATTTTGTGTTACCACATTGGCAACAATGTCGGCATCCGAAATCACGATCATCTTATTGGGCATGGCCGCCGTTGCAAGGAAGGGCTGCTGGTAGATGCGCCCCAGCGAATCTGCCACTGAAGAGGGTATCCTGTTGGTGAATAATGAGGTGAACTTTCCTTCGAGGAGGATAGCGATGGGAATATTTTTTTGATTGAAGGTTTGAACGTCTGCTTCCGTTTGAACGCTGTTCAGCGAAACGATTGCGGGCGTGCTCAGTGTTCGCGAACTCGCAGAGCTGGCGAGTATCACTGTTTTTTTGATCCCTTCGGCCTCAACAGTATCCATCGAATTGGGGAAGATGGACAGCACGGTGTTCATATTTTTAGCGATGGGATGATCGGTATAGGAAGACAGTAATGGGAAATACGGCCACGGCACAAGCTGTGGCTGCGGCCTGTCACCATAACTGCCAACTACCAACGGCAGCTTATCGCATTGCAGGTCCTGCACAAGATCGCGGTTGATACGGACACCGTACCTGAACAACTGGTCATCGATATTCAATGCACGGTCGAAGGCAACGAAATCGCTTTGCGTACGCATGAGGCTGTCCATTTCCGCATACAGGTTGTCGATCATCCAGATAAGCTTACCCCCGTGCATCACATACTGATCCAGTTTCAGTTTTTGCCGGTCGGTGAAGGCGGTGGTGGGTTTTACAATCATCACGGCATCAAACTCCAGGGGTATCACCGGCACGCTGTCGATGGGCACAAATCCAAAACCATACTGCGGCTTTAAAGTTCTTTCGATGAGGTCGTACACATTATAGCTGAGCGGCTCGCCGTTCCCTGCGAGGTAGCCGATCACCGCCGGCTTTTCCTGTGTTACTTTTTGAATAGCGTTAGCGAATTTGTATTCGAGGAGGGAAATGACATTATTCAGCGATTGCAAACCTTCCTGCATATTTTGACCCTGCAGGAAATCTATCGGCACCACCCTGTCTTTGTACGTAACAAGGGCAGCGGGATAAACGAGCCGCTGCTCCTGCGATTCGCCCGCCTCTGTCTGCACCTTTACGTTGGTGGGATGAATACCCAAACTGTCGAGGTACATCAGGAAGTTTTGCCTGGCCGTGTCGCCGAGCCCTTCACCCGGCCGGTGAAACGAATAGCTGATGGTGTTTTTGTCGTACTCCCGGAATTCCTGTAATAATTCCTCTGCGTTGTTACGAAGGTTGCGGAAGTCGGCAGGCAGGTCGCCCGCCAGGTAAACATCTATCGACACCCTGTCGTTTAATCCGCGGAGCAACTGCTTTGTGGGCGCGCCGAGCGTGTATCTTTTTTCGGCGGTAAGATCCACGCGAAAGTGAACGAGCGATGCCAGGTAGTTGATGAGCACTACAGCCGCAATAAGATAGCACCACCAGTATTTTGTTTTCATTCGCGATTCCGTTTTTCTTACGTTTATCTCTTCTTAAGGTTCCTGTGGGTGATGGCTAGAAACAACCCGATCACGCTCAAAAAATAAATGATATCCCTTGTATCTATAACACCGCGGCTAAGGCTGCGGTAGTGGAAATCGATGCCCAGCATTTCGAGGTAATAATCCACGCCGCCCTCGAATGCCGGTATCCTGCTCAACGCGGTGAATGCGCCATACATCACCACGCATAAAAATGCGCTGGTAATGAACGCCACCACGGCGTTGTTCGTGAGGCTGCTGCAACAGATGCCAATGGCAATGAATGAAGCAGACAAAAGCACCAGCCCAATGTATGAGCCCGCGGTTCCGCCTGCATCGATGCCGCCGCCTGTCGATAACTGCTGAAGACTGTAAGGATAAACCAGGGTGGGTACAATGGCGATCAATACCACAATGAACGCCGCAAAGTATTTGCCAGACAGCAACTGCCAGCGTGTTACGGGCAGCGTCTGCAATGTTTCATAAGTGCCGGCTCTGAATTCGTCTGAAAAACTGCGCATGGTTATCGCAGGTATGAGAACGAGCAATATCCACGGTGAGGTCTGGAAAAATTTCTCGAGTGTGGCATAACCGAAGTCAAGGATGTTGCCGGGCAGCACGAAAAGCACCGTGCCGGCGAGCAGAAGGAAAAAAATAATTGCGATATAACCGGTAAGGCTGCTGAAGTATTGCCGCAATTCTTTTTTACAAACTGGCCACATGCACGCGAAAATAAGGCTTACACGGCAAAACTTTCGCCGCATGCGCAACTACGGCTCGCATTGGGATTGTTAAAGAAAAATCCCTTGCCGTTAAGGCCGTCCGAAAAGTCAAGCGTGGTGTTCACCAGGTACAAAAAGCTTTTGAGATCGGTGACTACTTTAACGCCATTATCTTCAAAAACCTGGTCGGTGGGTTTGCTTTGATTGTCGAAGTCCATTTTATAGCTCAGGCCGGAACATCCGCCTCCCACAACCGACACGCGCAGGAAATATTCTTTGTCATTATAGTTGGATTCCTGCATTAATCCCCTCACTCTTTCTTTTGCTTTATCGCTGACGAAAATCATGTTGTCTGATTTAGAAATTAAAATTTAATACTTAATCCCGGCATTCAGCCTTCTATGCTTACACTTAATTCCCTTAACTTCTTCACTGTTGCCGAAACCCGTTCTATTGTAAAATCTATTTGTTCATCTGTAGTGTCCCTCCCCAGGCTGAACCGCAAGGAACTGTGTGCCAGGTCATCGCTTACTCCCATCGCCCTCAACACATGCGACGGCTCCACAGAAGCCGATGTGCAGGCTGAGCCGGATGAAACAGCAATCTCTTTATTGATTCCCAGCATGAGCGCCTCTCCGTCAACGTTTTTGAAAGAGAGGTTGCTGACATGCGGCAACCGGGCATTTACATTGCCGTTCACGTAGACGCCGCCCAGTTTCAACAGCTCCCTTTCCAGCCTGTTTCTTAACTGCTCAAGTTTCGATCCTTCAATTTTCATTCCCTGCCGGCCGATCTCGGCGGCCACGCCAAAGCCCACTATCGCCGGCACGTTCAGGGTACCGCTTCTCATTCCCCTCTCATGACCGCCTCCGTCCATCTGGGCGGTTATTTTCACTCTCGGGTTCCTTCTTCTTACATACAAAGCGCCAATACCCTTCGGTCCATACATCTTATGTGCAGAAAATGCCAGCAGGTCTATGCCGTCTTCAATTACATCAACGGGAATTTTTCCTGCGGCCTGCGTTGCATCGCTGAAAAAGAGAACCTGGTGCTTTTTTGCAACAAAGCTGATCTCTTTCACCGGTTGTATCGTACCGGTTTCGTTGTTCGCATACATCACGGCGATCAGGGCAGTGTTAGGTTGGATGGCCTTCTCGAGTTCATCCAGGTCAACCGATCCATCGGCCTTTACGGGCAGGTAAGTAATCTCCATGCCCCTTTTCTCAAGATGTTCGCAGGTATCGAGTACGGCTTTGTGTTCGGTAGCCACCGTGATGATATGGTTTCCCTTGCCGGCATACATTTCGGCAACGCCCTTGAGGGCGAGGTTGTCGGCTTCGGTAGCGCCCGAGGTGAATACAATTTCCTGTGGCACGGCGCCTACCAGGGCGGCCACTTTCTCCCGGGCTTCATCAACGGCCTCGGCAGCCGTCCACCCGAAAGGATGGCTCCTGCTGGCCGCATTACCGTAATTCGAACGGAAACAGGGCGCCATGGCTGCCACCACCCTTTCATCGCAGGGTGTGGTGGCATTGTAATCCAAATAAACGGGCAATTTGAGCATGTGACTTATTTATTTGGGATAACTGCAAATTTACTTGAATTCATTCTATTTTACAGGCCGATACCTTTCTTACATATTGCCAATTTTTTGCCTATGTTATCTGTTGAACATATAGGGATCGCCGTAAAAGATCTCACAATTGCCGTTCCGTTATACGAAAAGCTGTTAAATAGTCAGTGCTATAAAACCGAAAAAGTGGACACTGAAGGAGTTTTGACCGCTTTTTTACAAGCCGGTGACACAAAGATCGAATTACTGGAGAGTGTGGATCCTTCCGGTGTCATCGCAAGGTTCGTGGAACGAAAGGGTGAGGGCCTGCATCATGTAGCCTTCGAGGTGGAAGACATTGAAGCAGAAATGCAGCGGCTCCGCGCCCTGGGATTTGTGCTGCTGAACGAAGAACCGAAAAGAGGCGCCGACAACAAGCTGGTGTGTTTTGTTCATCCGCGCAGTACGGGCGGTGTGCTGGTGGAACTTTGCATGACTATAAAATAGTTCACAGATCGCCGTTTTCCATCACCTTCAGCAGGCCCAGCTTTTCGAGCGCTATAGCGGCGGCCACCTGGCTCGCGTCTTTTTTGTTGTAGGCTTTGGCCTCGGCGATCAGTTCTCCGTTTACCACTGCGCCGATCGTAAACAGCCTTCTTCCCCCTTCTATCTTCTCGTTGAGGGTCTCGAATTCGAGGCTTTTCCCGTTTTTGTTGGCCCAGCCGTATAATTTGTTTTTGTGATTGATCTCCAGGTTTTCAAGGTCCTCCATGAAAAGATGCGGAATGATCATTCTTTCGAGCACCCACTGCTGCGTTTTCCTGAAACCTTTATCGAGATAGATCGCCCCTACCAGGGCCTCGAGGGTGTTGCCAAAGATCTGGCTGATCTTGAGCGAATTGTCGAATTTATTGAAGAGTGTGATCTTTTTGATGCCCATTTTAATGGCGATCTCGTTCAGCTTGTTCCTGTTCACCATTTTGCTCCTCATTTCCGTGAGAAAGCCCTCTTCTTTGTATGGGTATTTTTTGAATAGAAAGTCGGCTATAATGCCGCTGAGAATGGCATCGCCGAGGTACTCGAGGCGTTCGTTATTTTCGTCGGCGCTGTCGCGAACGGACCGGTGGGTGAGTGCGGCTCTGTAGAGGGCGCTTTTTCCCGGTGCAAAACCAAGCACGTTTCGCAGATTTTTTTTATATGCAATACGACTTTGATTTCCAATAAAGCGGTCCAGGATTCCCACGAAAGACAATCTACAATTTTTTCGGTAAGCAAAAAAATGCTGGCTGGCACTAATTGGGTCAGCCGGGATATTTTTTGACGATCACGCAGGCATTGTGTCCGCCAAATCCGAAAGTATTGCTGAGCGCGGCTCTGACCGTGCGCTTCTGCGCTTTTTCGAAAGTAAAGTTGAGGCGGCTGTCCAGGTTGGGATCATCGGTAAAATGGTTGATCGTTGGCGGCACCACATCATCTTTCACTGCCATGATACAGGCGATAGCTTCCACTACTCCGGCTGCGCCAAGGCAATGGCCCGTCATTGATTTTGTGGAGCTGATGTTGATCCTGAAGGCATCGTCCCCAAATATGTCCATGATCGCTTTCACTTCGGCTACATCGCCCAGTGGCGTGGACGTGCCGTGGGTGTTGATGTAATCGAGGTCTTCGGGCTTCATGTCTGCATCATCCAGAGCCGCAAGCATTACATTCTTTGCTCCCAGCCCTTCCGGATGGGGTGCAGTGATATGGTAGGCATCGGCTGTGGCGCCGGTACCGGCAATTTCCGCGTAGATGCGGGCGCCGCGTTTGACGGCATGGTCAAGATCTTCGAGTATCAGCACGCCTGCGCCTTCTCCCATTACAAAGCCGTCGCGGTCGTTGTCGTAGGGCCTGCTGGCGGTTTGAAAATCGTCGTTGCGTTCGCTGAGTGCCTTCATGGCGTTAAATCCGCCCACGCCGGCCTCGCTGATCACGCTTTCCGAGCCGCCGGTGAGGATGATATCCGATTTGCCGAGCCTGATGAGGTTGAACGCTTCCATGAGGGCGTTGGTGGAAGAGGCACAGGCGCTTACCACCGAAAAGTTTGGCCCCCGGAAGCCGTGCCGCATGGATATGTGTCCAGCTGCGATGTCGAGAATCATCTTCGGGATGAAGAAGGGGTTGAAACGCGGGGTGCCGTCGCCTTTGGCGAAGTTCATCACTTCTTCCTGGAAGGTGATGAGCCCGCCTATACCGCTGGCAAACACCACCCCTATTCTTTCGGGGTTGAGGTGTTCGGGTGAGATGGCGGCATCTTTCACGGCTTCGTCGCTGGCGGCGAGGGCCGTTTGTGCAAAGCGGTCGAGCTTGCGCGATTCTTTTTTGTCGAGATAATTGAGCGGGTCAAAGTTTTTGAGCTCGCAGGCAAAACGCGTCTTAAACTTTGAAGCATCGAATTGTGTAATAAGGTTAGCGCCGGAAACGCCGTTGATAAGGCCGTTCCAGTACTCCTGAAGATTGTTGCCAAGTGGTGTCAGGGCTCCAATTCCTGTAACTACTACACGTTTTAAGTTCATCTGTGCCGATATTGAATTCATGAGTCCGGTTTCACCTAAAAATATTTTACGGCGGCAAGTTATTGTTTTTAAGGGATGCGCCCACACAATTTAATGGACGGCCACCGATAACTAAAAACCAGTATTTTAAGTGAGATTGATCCGGTACACCCTGACTGTCAGACTAAGAATCCGCTTTAGCGGTTACCCGGCTAAAGCGGAATGAAAATATATGCTGAACCGGGCCTCAGTTATTTCGCATGCTCTTCCAGGTATGCAATGGCCTGACCCACAGTGGTGATGGTCTCTGCCTGCTCATCGGGAATTGAAATATTGAACTCTTTTTCAAATTCCATGATTAATTCAACGGTGTCCAAAGAATCTGCCCCTAAATCGTTGGTAAACGACGCTTCGTTGTTGACCTCAGCTTCTTCCACTCCTAACTTGTCAACTATTATCTTTTTTACCCTGGTTGCGATGTCTGACATTTTTGTAAAGTTTAGTTACGGCTGCAAAAATATAGTTTTTGAGATAATCTGAACAAAACACTGATATTAATTATAAGAAACCAGTAAAATGTAAATTCTTATATTGCAATAACCAAACCATCATAAATTTTTGCGACAGCATGGCATTGACACTAATCGA
>CBIGXK010000038.1:0-17778 GCA_966193805.1 uncultured bacterium
ATTTTAGGTAGATTGATTTTTTTATTTAAAATTGTGTAAAAGTTACACATTCCTTCGGGGAGCTTTTTTTACGAAATAAACTCTATAACGACTGCAGTATGAGAAAAAAACTCTTTCTTTCATGTGCCTTATCTGGCATATTTACCCTCTTTTCTCTCACTATTTTGGCGCAGAACAAGACCGTTACAGGAACTGTTGTTGACAACAACGGGCTAAACGTTGCTGGTGCGTCGGTAGTGGTGAAGGGGTCAACTGTTGGTACCAACACTGACGCCGAGGGCAAATTCTCTTTATCGGTTCCCAGTTCTGCTCAAACCCTGGTTATTTCTTTTGTTGGTTTTACCACTCAGGAAGTAGCTATCGGATCAGGCGCCATCAACGTAACCATGCAGGCCGCCACCAACAACGACCTTGATGAGGTGGTTGTGGTAGGCTATGGTACTGCCAGGAGAAAGGATCTTACCGGCTCCGTTGCTACTATCCGTGAGCGTGACTTCAATAAAGGTGTGTTCACAGCGCCCGATCAATTGATCCAGGGTAAAGCTGCGGGCGTACTGGTGCTCAATAACACAGGTCAGCCGGGCGGTTCGACCACCGTGAGAATCCGCGGTACTTCATCTATCCGTTCAGGTAACCAGCCGCTGTTCGTTGTGGACGGTGTGCCTCTCTCCGGCGGATCGGCACGACCGGGTGGACAAGGTTCAGGCGCCTTCGGTAACGATGGAGGCAACCCGCTGAACTTCATGAACCCGAATGATATTGCCAATATTGAAATTTTGAAGGACGCCTCTGCAACCGCTATTTATGGTTCAAGAGGTGCGAACGGCGTGGTGTTGATCACCACTAAACGTGGAAAATCAGGCGTTCCGCAAGCCGACGTGCTGGCATCCACCAGCGCTTCCAACGTGCTGAAAAAACTTGAAGTGCTGGACGGCGACGAATATCGTAAAAAGCTGGGTGAGTATGGTCTTACCGGCGGCGACTTCGGTGAAAATGAAGATGCATGGGATGCCATCACCAGGACAGGTATTACGCAAAATTATAACGTTGCCGTTGGCGGTGGCCAGGAAGGCAGCAAATATCGCTTGTCTGCAGGTTATCTTGACCAGCAGGGTGTAATCGAATCTTCCCGTTTCAAAAAATACACAGCGAATCTCACTACTCAATTCAAATTCCTGGAGAGCAAGAAGCTGAGCCTCGACATTAACCTGTTGACAACTCAGACAAATGAACAGGTTGCTCCTATTTCTGCTTTCGTAGGATTTGAAGGAAACTTGATTTCGCAGGCGCTGCAATGGAACCCCACACACAAGTTGAGGCAGGCGGACGGAAGTATTTGGATCGATCCTGCTGTGGGTTCAACAACCATTAATCCCCTGGCACAGCTTGCCTATTATGATGATAAAGTGAAAGTGAACTCCGTGCTGGCGAGTATATCTCCCTCATACAAGTTTACAGACGCCTTGGAATACCGTTTTCTTTATAGCGTGAACAGGCAAACCGGTATCAGAAAAGGCCAGGTTAACAGAACGCTTAACCTGCAGGGTATTGAAGGTCGCGGTGCCGGTTTTGCTGCCGACAGGGAGCAAACCAACCAGCAGTTGACCAATACCATTACTTATAACAAACAGATTACGTCGGCTTTCAACCTGAATGCAGTAGTTGGCCATGAGTGGCTGATTTATGACGAGAGGAACGCCTTCGCTGCCGGCCAGGATTATCCTAATGTGGGATTGGATTATTACGACATCCTCGGTTATTCTACGCAAACATCGCGGGCAATCGGTTCTTATGCCTCTCCAAAAACAGAACTGCAGTCGTACTTCGCCCGTGCAATCGTGAACTACAATGATAAATACCTGCTTACTGCAACATTCAGAGCCGACGGTTCAACGAGATTTGGTGAAAACCATAAATATGGATATTTCCCATCTGTAGGTTTTGCATGGAACGTAACAAATGAGGAGTTCATGAAAGACAACAATTTCCTGGATAACCTGAAACTTCGCCTTAGCTGGGGTAAAACCGGTAACCAGGAATTTCCGTCCGGTGCGTCCCTCAACAGGTTTAGGCTTAACCAACAATCCATTTCGCAAATCAACTACGGTAATGAAGACCTTAAATGGGAAACTTCAACCACGTCGAACATAGGTGTTGACTTCAGCATTCTGAGCAACAAGGTGTTCGGCTCTGTCGATTACTTCTATAAGAAAACAACCGACGTACTGTTCGAGCAGAATATCGTTCAGCCGGCACCCGGTGGTAAGATCTGGATCAACCTGCCCGGATATGTGTTGAACAAGGGTCTTGAAGTAATGCTCGGTACAGGCATCATCAATAATGAGAATTTGCAGTGGAACTTGAACGTTAATGCTGCATTTCTCAATAACTCCGTTGAAGGCCTGCTCGGCTTTTATGAAACCGGAGAACTTCGCGGACAGGGCTTTACCGGCGTAAGAGGGCAAAGGCTGATTTCCGGACAACCCCTTAACGTATGGTATCTCAGGCAGTTTGAAGGTATCGACAAAGCTACCGGCCAGAGTATTTACACCGATGAAGGAAATACCCTGTTTTATTCAGGCAGCCCCAATCCGAAGATGCTGCTGGGCATCTCTACCGACGTGTCGTACAAGAAATTTACCGCCGTCCTTAATATGAACGGAACCTTCGGTCACTATCTTTTCAATAACACCGCCGCATCTGTACTGGGTATCGGTAACCTCGGCACCAGGAACGTTGCCAAATCATTGTTCGAATCGGGTGTTATGGAAAGTATTTCAAATGCACCGGCACCTTCTACCAGGAACCTCGAAAAGGGCAACTACCTGAAGATGGCGAATGCAAGTATATACTACCGTATCGGCAATATTGGAAAGGATTTTCGCAACGTAAGCGTCTCGCTTACCGGCCAGAACCTGTTTGTCATCACCAACTACACAGGATTTGATCCGGAAGTGAACACAGATGCAGGAGTTGACGGGATACCATCGCTCGGCGTGGAATACATTCCGTATCCATCCTCACGTACAATTCTTTTAGGTGTAAGTTTCTCTTTATAATATCGATAACATCAGTATATGAAAAATATGAAGCTATTATTTGTTTTCTTGTTCTCCGTTGTTCTTTTTTCCTGTACGAAGCTGGATGAAGAGTTCAATAGCGAACTTGAAGAGAACAACTCAGCAACCATTACGGCTGATCAACTGCTGACCAGCGCTTATAATGGTTTGAACGGCCCCTTCCAAACTGGCGACTTTTGGCATATCCAGGAACACACCAGCGATGAGCTGATTGCACCCACCCGCGGCCCCGATTGGGATGACAACGGGCAATGGAGGGCATTGCATGCGCATACCTGGAATGCTGATCAGGGCCAAATCCGCGGCGCATTCAACGGATTGCTCGGAATACAGTTTTCCGCTTCCAACGTGCTTCAATTTAATCCGTCGGCGCAGCAGGCTGCTGAGGCGCGCTTTATTCGCGCACTGTCCATGTTCGCCACACTTGATGGTTATGACCAGGTTCCGTACAGGGAAGATCTGTCAGACTATAAAAAATTGCCAGAGACCCTTCAGGGAACAGCTTGCGCTGATTTTATTATCGCTGAGCTCAACGACATAATGGGAGACCTGCCGTCAACCGGCCCGGCTTATGTGGCCAACCAGGATGCTGCCAAAGTGTTGCTCATGAAACTTTACCTGAACAAAGGAGTATACGCGAACAGGGCAAGCCCCTCTTTCGACGCTGCCGATATGACCCAGGTGATTACGCTGGCCGACCAGATTATCTCTTCGAACAAGTATTCACTGGACGATAATTACTACGATAATTTCGCTCCCAACAACAGCGACATTTCCAGCGAAAACATTTTCACGCTCTACAACCAGAATGGTGACAGAGGAGGCGGGGTTCAAAATACAACCTACCAGATCAATCACTACAACATGAACCCCAGTGGTTGGAACGGTTTTGCCACCCTCTCGGATTTCTACGATAAGTTTGAATCAACCGATAAACGATTGGGTACTGATTACGACTATCCCGGCGCGCTGCCTAACCCTGGCAACAGACGGGTCGTAGGCTTCCTGATCGGCCAGCAATACAACCTCACCACCGACGAGGCACTGGAAGACCGTAAAGGAAACGCCCTCAGCTTCACCAGGGAAGTGGCGCTGAGAGAAACCGGCAATAATCTTGAGATCACAGGTATCCGGGTTAATAAATATCCGTTTGATTATGGCAGCTCGGGCGACCAGAAAAACAACGACTGGGCACTCTTCAGGTATGCTGATGTTCTGCTGATGAAAGCTGAGGCAGAATTGAGAAGCGGTGCCGGCGATGCGAAGACTATTATTAACGATATCCGTAATAAAAGAGGAGCCACTGCACTAACTGCTGACCCTACACTGCAAGACGTACTTGATGAAAGAGGACGTGAGCTGTACTGGGAAGGATGGAGAAGGCAAGATCTCATCCGCTTTGGCAAGTTCCTCGAGCCCTGGCAGGAAAAGGAATCTGATGATCCCAAGAACCTGGTGTTCCCCATCCCCAGCGACCAGTTGGCGGTGAACCCCAACCTCACTCAGAATCCCGGCTATTAAAAGCTTTTAATTTTTTCTTCGAGGGAAAAAGGTCATTTTGCGATGACCTTTTTCTCATTTATATTGATTGCATGAGGATTTTGATTCCAGCGATTTTCCTGTTTGTTACGCTATTTGTTTCGTGTGGCGGGCAAAAAGAGAAATTATTCACCCGCCTGCAGAATACAGGAATAACCTTTGCCAATACCATCCATAATAGCAAGGACTTTAACATCATAAACTATCGGAATTTTTACAACGGCGGTGGTGTTGCCATCGGCGACATTAACAACGATGGCCTGCCCGATGTGTTTTTTACCGCCAACATGGGCAGCAACAAATTATATCTTAACAAAGGCAATTTTAAATTTGAAGACATCACTGCAAAAGCCGGCGTTTTAAACAAGGGTAAATGGGGCACCGGAGTGGTATTCGTTGACATTAACCACGACGGGTGGCTGGATATGTATGTGTGCAATGCCGGCTACCAACAAGGCATAAGTAACGAGAACGAACTTTATATTAATAACAAAAACCTCACTTTCACCGAATCGGCTGCCGGCTATGGACTCAACGATTCGGGATACACTACCCATGCCAGCTTCTTTGATTATGATCTCGACGGCGACCTGGATTGCTACCTGCTGAAGAACAGCTTTGTGCCGGTCAACACGCTCAACTATGCTAACAAACGCAACCTGAGAGCCGCAGACTGGCCCGTTGAAGATTACCTGAAAGGCGGAGGAGATAAGTTGCTAAGAAACGATCATGGCAAATTCAGAGACGTAAGCGATTCGGCAAACATCTATGGAAGTCTCATCGGTTTCGGCCTTGGCGTCACCGTTGGCGATGTTAATGGCGATCATTACCCGGATCTTTATATCAGCAACGATTTTTTTGAACGCGACTACCTCTACATCAACCAAAAAGACGGAACCTTTAAAGAGGATCTTGAAAACTGCGTACAGCACATCAGCCACTCTTCCATGGGTGCCGACATCGCTGACATTAACAATGATGGTTACCCGGATATCTTTACCACCGATATGCTGCCCGACAATGATTATCGTCTCAAAACGACTACCTCGTTCGAGACGTACGACGTGAATCAGCTAAAGGTGAAGAACGGTTTCTATAACCAGTACATGCAAAACACCCTGCAGATCAATAACAGGAACGGCAAGTTTATGGAAACCGCATTTTACAGCGGTGTTGCCGCTTCCGACTGGAGCTGGGGCGGATTGGTATTCGATGCCGACAATGATGGTTTTTCCGATCTGTTCGTTTGCAACGGCATCAACAACGACGTAACAGATCAGGATTTCATAGAATTTTTCGCGAATGATGTGATCCGGAAAATGCTGACTACGGGCGAGAAGAATGAAGTAGATGAAGTCATCAACAAAATGCCCTCCACGCCCATCGTCAACAAAGCATTCAGGAACATGGGCGGGCTGAAGTTCAGGGAACAGGCAGTAGAATGGGGCCTGGAAGATTTGTCCTTCTCCAATGGCGCGGCATACGGCGACCTCGACAATGACGGCGACCTTGATTTGGTAGTGAGCAATGTGAACCAGGAAGCATTTGTATACCAGAACCACAGTCGTGAGCTGACGAAGAATAATTATATCGCAGTTACCCTGAAGGGAAAAACGCCAAATGATTTCGGCGTTGGCAGCACCATTAGCGTGTACCAGGGTGACGAAATATTTACTCGCGAAGTGGTACCCGCACGGGGGTTTCAGTCTTCGGTCGATTACAAAATAATCATCGGCCTTGGGTCCGGAATAGCCGATTCCATGACGGTTGTTTGGCCCGACAGAACAATAACGCGAATCAATTCGCCGGAAGTTAACAAAGTGCACGTCGTGGAGCAGGAAGATGCTAAAACGAATTTCGGGAGCGAAATGTCGACCGCGGCGGCTGTCGAAGCATTGCTGCAACCCGCCGGCGGTACGGTATTCGATAAGCATACGGAAGATGATTACGTTGATTTTTATAATGAACGCGGTGCGCCTGTCATGTTATCGAGAGAAGGGCCGAAAGCAGCGGTAGCCGACGTGAATAACGATGGCCGCGCTGATGTATTAATCTGCGGCGCCGCCGGTCAGGCAGGTCAGCTATACCTGCAGAAACCAAACGGGTTTGAAAAAAAGAATGTTCCCGATTTTGAAAGGGCGAAAGCTTTGGAAGATGTTACCGCATTGTTTTTTGACGCAGACGGAGATGGCGATGCCGATCTTTTTGTAGGCACAGGCGGAAACCGGGTACAACCAGCTGGGGATGGACTGCTGAATCGCCTGTACCTGAATGATGGAAATGGCAATTTTACCCTTGACAGCAGAACCCTGGAGCAGACCGGCATGAACACTTGTTGTGCGGTTGCCGCCGACTTCGACAGCGATGGTGATCAGGATCTTTTCGTGGGCAGCAGAAGCGTCCCCCGGAATTACGGCTCTACTCCTGTAAGTGCCCTGTATTTTAATGACGGCTCAGGAAAATTTACCAACTCCACCAATTCGCTGAATAAAGCCATCGCACGTACGGGGATGATCAGCGCAGTGGAATACGCGGATATTACAGGTGACGGTAAGAAGGAATTAATACTGGCAGGCGACTGGATGCCGCCCAGGATATTCAGCTATGGTAACACCGGCTTCCAGGAAATGCGTTCTTCACTCGATTCGCTGAACGGCTGGTGGCGCAGCATTCGCGCGGCAGATCTTGACAATGACGGCGACCAGGACCTTGTTCTGGGAAATATCGGCAGGAACTTCTATCTGCAGCCGACGCATGAAAGGCCGGTGAAAATTTTCATCAACGACTTTGAGAAAAAAGGCACCATCGACAAGATCATTACCTATACGGTAGACGGCAAAGACAAGCCGGTGTTTATGAAAAAAGAACTGACCGATCAGTTTGCTACGCTCCGTAAACAGAATTTAAAGCATGTTGATTTCGCCAACAAATCGGTGAATGAGCTATTTAGCGAGCAGGACATAAGCGGGGCAATTGTTAAGCGTTTCGACTACCCTGCCTCCTGCATAGCCTGGAATGATGGCAAGGGAAACTTTACGATTGCTGAATTACCCGTAAATGTTCAATTATCATCTGTAAATGCTATTGCAGTAGAAGATGTGAACGCAGACGGTAAGCCTGACCTTATACTTGGCGGAAATGATTTTAACCTGTTGCCCCAGTTCTGCAGACTGGATGGAAGCTATGGACATGTTTTGCTGAATAAGGGAAATAGACATTTTGAATGGTTATACCCTGACAGATCAGGACTGCAGTTGGGAGGGCAGATAAGAGATATAGTAACGATTAATGGAAAGGATAAAAGTTACGTGATGATATTGCAGAATAATGAAACACCTGTATTATACAGGCTGAATGGTAAATAAAACGAATTGATCAATATACCGGATAATAAATCCGGGTGACCCATTTTGATGTATCAGGTTCCGCAGAGCGGTCAACTACCAGTGATTCATAGGGTATCGCGGGAGATTCGCGCTTATGGTCGTTCAGATAGAGCTCAACCTGCTTGCGCGCGTTCTTTGAAGTATAAGGTCCACCTCTCACTTCCGAAATCAGGATGTTGCCGAGAACTATGCGTTTGATGACATAGTCCGTTCCCTTTACGTCTACTTCACGATCTAAAGGAATGCCGACACGCGCGACAATTTTTGATCCGATGGAATCGATGTTCAGCATGGGGTAATTGGTCGTATGAGCGTTCGATCGATTGGCCAGATCCTGCAGGCCCCGTACCATCCCGTAAATTTCTGCGGTGGTCGGTTGGGTAGTGCCTGTTAAGGTGCCCATGAGAATAATGGAATCCGTGACTTTTGTTTCGATGATCGGAACACCATACACGTTCTTTGGCTTTTCGAGAAAAGATTTGAGTGTTCCGAGCAATTTATGCAGATCGTGTTCCAGTTCCGTTGCACTGCGGTAGCTGCGATAGCGGCGCAATGGCATACTGCCTGTCGCTAATTCTGCCTTCCACTCGATGTCGAATGAATCGCGGCCGATGGGAAGCAGGATCAGCGTAGAATTATATGATCGTCCGTTTTTGCGAAGCGTTACGCCGAGGGACCTGAACATTTTTTTGCTGATGGTGTAACCTGACCCATTGTAGAAAAGCTGAGAAGATGCTGTATCGGCCTGCTCATGGGGCCACCACCTTTGCCATTGGTCTTCGCGGCTCAGCAGCCGGTAAGCAGCATCCTCACTCGCACGTATGCCGGTGACGGCGGCGACGGTTACGCTGGCCGGAATAAAAATGTAGATCGCACCGATGATGAGAACCGCAAGCATCAACAAACCCGTTATCCAATATTTCATAGCTGATATAACCGATAAAAATAAAGAATCTGTGAAAATAACAACCGTTCACAACAAGGACAAGATAGTAAAAGTCAATAACCCTTAAATTTGAGAAAATGAGGAGCTGGCTTTTTATCTCTACTGTATTCTTATTGTGTGTACTGTTTTCTTGCCAGGAAAAGAAAAAGGCTTCTTACGCATTTTCGGTGCTGAAGAGTGATCGCACCGGCCTCAATTTTGCAAACCAGCTCAATTCTACCGATTCCTTCAACCTTTTTAAGTACATGTATTTTTACAATGGTGCCGGCGTTGGTGCGGGAGACTTCAACAACGATGGGCTCATTGATGTTTTTTTTGCTTCCAACCAGGGTCAGAATTCGTTGTACCTGAATAAAGGAAATGTTCAATTTAGAAACGTAACATCTGAAGCAGGTATTCCGGACGGCAATGCATGGAGCACAGGGGTATCGGTTACCGACATTAACAACGACGGGCTACTCGACATTTATATTTGCCGCGTCGGGAATTTCAGAATATTGCACAGCCGCAACCAGTTTCTCATCTGCACAGGCATAGACAAAGACGGAGTTCCGCATTATATTGACGAGGCTGCGAAACTGGGTCTTGATTTTTCCGGGTTTGGCACACAGGCGGCGTTTCTTGATTACGACAGGGATGGCGACCTGGATATGTTCCTCCTGAACCACTCCGTTCATGAAAACGGGAACTTCAGGCCCAGGCATGTGTTCGACGGAACGGTCCATCCCACCGCGGGCAACCGCCTGTTCAGAAATGACGGCGAAAAATTCACCGACGTAAGCGTTGGATCGGGCATCAGCAGCACGGCTATTGGATACGGTCTTGGCATAGTAGCCAGCGACATTAACCTCGACGGGTATCCTGATCTGTACATCGGCAACGATTTTCATGAAAATGATTATCTCTACATCAATCAGCGAAACGGCACATTCAGGGACATATCCGACAGTGCCCTTATGCATACCAGCAGGTACTCGATGGGCGTAGATATTGCCGACGCCAACAATGATGGGCTGCCGGAAATTTTTTCGGCAGACATGCTTCCTTCGGATCCGGCCGTCTTGAAGCGAACGCCCGGAGAAGAGAGCTACGACGTATTCAATATGAAGATAAGCTATGGGTATAGCTATCAATATTCAAGGAATGCACTGCAATACAACCGGGGGAATGGTTTGTTCAGCGAAATTGCGCTGTATTCGGGAGTGGCTGCAACCGACTGGTCGTGGGCGCCGCTGTGGATGGATTTCGATAACGACGGACTGAAAGATCTGTTTATTTCTAACGGCATTCCAAAGAGGCTCAACGACATCGACTATATCAATTATGTTTCAGACCGGTCCATTCAGGAGCAAATCAGGGAAAACCGCCTCGATGAAAAAGACCGTGTTCTCATAGACAAGTTTCCAGAAGTTAAAATACCGAATAAGTTTTTTCTTAATGCGGGCGATTTGAAGTTCAACGACCTTGCCGGCAGCATCGAGGGTGATATGAACACGTATTCGAATGGCGCCGCAAGTGCAGATTTTGATAACGACGGCGATCTCGACGTGATCGTCAACAATATCGATAATGATGCACTGCTGTATATCAATCATTCTAACGATAATGCACAGTCGCCATTTTTGAAAGTGAAGCTAACGGGACCGGAAAAGAACAGGCTGGCAACAGGTTCGAAGTTGGTTGTCTATGCGAAAAATGGTACCAGAATATATGAAAAGTATCCTGTACATGGTTTTTTGTCAAGCATGGAAGTACCGCTCCATGCGGGATTGAAAAACACGCAAGCAGATTCGCTGGTCGTGATATGGCCCGACAACAGTTTTGAAAAACTGGACTACCGGCAGGGCGCCGAAGAAATTAAAGTGGCTTATCACGAAGGACTGCCGGTGTTCGACTATTCTTCTCTTCATAAGGCGAACGACCTTGATACCGTTCCGGCAAAGGATTTGGCTGGTGAGGTAAACCTGCAGTTTCATCATCATGAGAATTCTTTCCCTGAATTCAACCGCGAACCGCTCATCCCCCATATGATTTCTACCGAGGGCCCGGCAGTGGCAGTGGGTGATTTTGACGGCAATGGCCTTGACGATGTATTTTTTGGATCGGCCAAGGGAAGCAGGAGGGAATTGTATATCCAGGAAGCCGATGGTAAGTTTACGTCTCTTCGCATTCCTGCATTGGCGGCCGATAGTAATTATGAAGATGTAGACGCTGCGTGGGCGGACGTTAACAGCGATGGCAACCTGGATCTGATCGTAATTAGTGGAGGAAATGAATACTACAATAACGACCGCCACCTTTTACCGAGGCTTTACCTTAACGATGGGAAGGCAAATCTTACCCCTAAGGCAGATGCGTTCAAAGGTATTGGTGAAACTTTAGGGACCGTAGCGGTCAACGATTTCAACGGCGATGGGCACGTTGACCTTTTTATTGGCGGAAGAGCCGTGCCCTGGCAATACGGCGTAATACCTGATTCGTACCTGCTTCAAAACGACGGAACCGGCAGATTTACTAACGTAACCGACCGCTATTCCAAAGAACTGGGAAAAGCCGGGTTCGTTACCGGGTCTGTTTGGACAGACATCGACAATGATGGCCTGAAAGACCTGATCGTTTGTTCCGAATGGGGAACCATTGACGCATACCTGGCAAAGGGCAGACGGCTTGTCAAACAGCAGCTAAGCAAACAGACCGGCTGGTGGAATTTTATTTTACCCGTTGATGTAAACGGCGATGGCCTTATTGACCTTGTGGCCGGCAATCTCGGCCTGAACAGCCGCCTTCATGCTTCGGCCGACAAACCGGTAAAAATGTATTACAGCGATTTTGATGAAAATGGCACAAGCGAGCAAATGCTTACTTATTATCTCCAGGACAAAGAACTTCCGTTTTATAATAAGTCTGAAATGGACCGGCAGATGCCCGAAATGAGGAAGCGTTTCCTTTACGCGAAAGATTTTGCAACCGCATCGTTAGACGAAATTATAGCCGGCAAAAAGCTGAAGGCCGCTAAGATGTACACCGCCGACTACTTCGCAAGCGCATTGCTCGTTAATAAGGGTGATATGCGATTTGACATGCAGGCACTGCCCTGGGAGCTGCAGGTTTCGAGCTTGCGGGATGGCGTGGTAACAGACGCCAATAACGACTCTCTGCCCGACGTGTTCCTGGTTGGCAACTATTATGAAAACAACATTGAGATGGGCCGGTATGACGCTGATTTCGGCTCCCTGCTTCTCAACAACGGGCGAGGAGGTTTCACTTACAGTATGCCGGAAGGCGTGGCCATAAAAGGGCAGCCCCGCCGGGTGAGGAAGATAAAGATCGGTGGGCGCGATGCATTTATTATCGGCCGCAACAATGACAATTCGATGGTCATCAGGTTTGAAAAATAGGACTGCTCCTCACTATTTTTAAAATGCGTCAAAATTTTTATTGATTTTCAATCTGTTGTAAAACTCCGCTAAAAAATAGTTGGTAGAATAAAGTGTTTTGAAGCAGGAGAGCTCTACCTTCGCGCTCCATTTTAATATTATTTCTCCCGGGATGGCGGAGGGATTTCTAAAAAAACGAAAATGAGCAAACTACATTTCACCACCAAACATGCTAACGCGGCTACCGTTAAGCACAACTGGTACGTTGTGGATGGTACCAATCAAACCGTTGGACGCATGTGCGCTAAAATAGCGGCCGTTCTGAAAGGAAAGAACAAGGCCTACTATACGCCACATGTTGATTGCGGAGACTTTATTGTTGTAATTAATGCAAGCAAGGTAAAATTTACCGGCAACAAGCTGGAAGACAAGGAATATCTCACTTTTTCGGGTTATCCCGGCGGACAGAAGTCTGAAAGTGCGAAAAACCTGTTGCACCGCCGCCCGGAAGCCGTAATCGAAAGAGCGGTGAAAGGAATGTTGCCAAAGAACAGGCTGGGACGCAAAATGTTCAAGAAGCTGTTCGTGTATGCCGATGCTGACCATCAGCACACAGCGCAGAAACCACAACCTTTAACTTTCTAATCGAGTATACATGGAAAAGCAAAAAAACGCCGTTGGCCGCCGTAAGGAAGCCGTAACAAGGGTATTCCTCTCAAAAGGGCAGGGCAACATCACTGTCAACGATAAGAACTACAAAGAATACTTTTCGCTTCAATATTTACAAAACCAGCTTGAGCTGCCTTTAAAGACGATCCAGTCACTCGATAAATTCGATGTTAAGATCAATGCTTCGGGTGGTGGCATTAAAGGCCAGGCGGAAGCGGCTAAATTGGGTATTGCCAGGGCCCTGGTAGAATTGAACACAGAATTTCGTCCGGCGCTAAAGGCGGCTGGTTGTCTTATACGTGACCCACGGTCTGTTGAGCGTAAGAAATTCGGTCACAAAAAGGCAAGGAAGAGCTTCCAGTTCAGCAAGCGTTAATTATTTCAAATACAACTCAATTCTTAATAAATGGAAAACAACACTTCGTTACAACAGCAATTACTTGAGGCAGGCGTGCACTTCGGTCACCTGCGTAAGAAGTGGAACCCGAAAATGCTGCCTTATATTTTCGCCGAAAAGAAGGGCATACATATCATAGACCTGAACAAGACCACTGAGAGCCTCCAGGAAGTGGCCGGTGTGCTGAAACAGATCGCCCGCAGTGGAAAGAAGATCATGTTCGTGGGAACGAAGAAGCAGGCCAAAGAAATTGTGACCGACTGTGCAAGGCGCGTCAATATGCCTTACGCTACGGAAAGATGGCTCGGTGGCATGCTGACCAACTTCAACACCGTTCGTAAAAGCGTGAAGAAGATGCTGAGCATCGATAAAATGCTTGGCGACGGCAGCGCTGAGAGCCTCACCAAAAAGGAGCGCCTGCAACTGCAGCGCGACCGCGATAAGATGGATAAGGTGCTTGGTGGTATTGCCCAGTTGGGAAGAGTGCCCGCTGCCCTTTTCATCATCGACATTGGTCATGAGCACATCGCACTTTCCGAAGCAAAACGCCTCGGTATTACCACATTCGGTATCGTTGATACCAACTGCGACCCAAATAAGGTGGACTTTGCCATTCCCGGGAATGACGATGCCACTAAATCGATCGCCATCATTACACAATACATTACTTCAGCAATAGCTGAGGGCCTTGCCGAAAGACAAGCCGCGAAAGATGAGGATGTTGACGAGGCCGGCACAGATGAAAACGAGAAAAAAGCTGAGCGCCTGCTGGCCGAAACAGATACGGAATCCGGACGTTCCCGCACAGGCGGTGGCGAGAACCGCGGTCGCGGTCCCGGAAACCAACCCAGGCGCCGTACCACCGGTGGTGGCGGACCGAGAAGGCCGGGCGGAAGATAATAAAGCCGGCAACGGGCGATGAACATAAACTCACGTCTGCCTATTGCCCATTGCCCATTGCCGAACAACAACTTTAACCTAAAAGTTTAAAATATGTCAACAGCTACTATAACGGCGGCTGATATCAATAAGCTGCGCCAGGCAACCGGCGCAGGTATGATGGATTGCCGTAAAGCATTAATGGAAACTAACGGAGATTTCGAAGCAGCGATAGACTGGCTCAGGAAGAAAGGTGCGAAGGTGGCCGCATTACGTGGCGACCGTGAGGCTCGGGAAGGGGTCGTTATCGCGAGAACAACCGGCGATAACAAGACCGGTATCGCATTTTGCGTAAGCTGTGAAACAGACTTCGTCAGCAAAAACGCCGACTTCGTTGCATTTGCACAAAGCATCGGCGACGCAGCAGTGGCGAACAACGTGAAGAGTGCCGATGAACTGAATAGCGCCACTATCGACGGCGCCAAAATCGCTGACCTGGTAAACGACAAGCTTGCAAGCATCGGTGAAAAAATAGGCATCACTAAATTCGAACGTATCGATGCCCCCTTTGTATCCTCCTACATTCATGGCGCCAACAGGATCGGCGTGCTGGTAGGTTTCAACAAGCCCGTTACCGAAGCCGGCAAGGATGTGGCCATGCAGATTGCAGCAATGAACCCTCTCGCAGTAGATGCCGACAGCGTTCCTGCTAATGTAGTGGAACGAGAAAGAGCAATCGTTACAGAACAGATCAAGGCCGATCCGAAGATGGCCGGAAAACCTGCGGAAATGATCGCTAAAATTGCCGATGGTAAGCTGAACGCCTTCTTTAAGGAGCAGACACTTATGGCGCAGCCTTTCGTAAAAGATGCGGCAAAAAGCGTTGCAGATCAGTTGAAAGCTGTAGATTCAACGCTGAAAGTGACCGAGTTTAGAAGAGTGGCCCTTGGATAATTATTGGAGATAAAAACTGTACTGATCTAAATGCTTCCGAAATACAAACGTATTCTGCTGAAATTGTCGGGTGAATCATTAATGGGTGATAAGAGTTTCGGCATGGATCCTTCCATGATCGAACAATATGCAAGAGACATCAAAGGAATAACAGAATTGGGTGTACAGGTGGCCGTAGTAATAGGCGGGGGTAATATTTACCGCGGAATGAATGAAAAGGAAACCGGCATCGAGAGGGCACACGGCGATTATATGGGCATGCTCGCCACCGTTATCAATGGTATGGCGATGCAGGCAATGCTGGAAAAAGTAGGTGTGTACACGCGTTTGCAAAGCGCCATCAAAATGGAACAGATTGCCGAACCTTACATCAGGCGCCGGGCCATCCGGCACCTTGAAAAGGGCAGGGTGGTAATCTTTGGCGCTGGTACCGGTAACCCGTACTTCACCACCGACACGGCCGGATCGCTGCGAGCCATTGAGATACAGGCAGATGTCATTTTAAAAGGAACGCGCGTGGATGGTATCTATACGGCTGATCCCGAAAAAGATCCTACTGCAAAAAAGTATAATACGATAACCTTCCAGGAATGCATCAGTAAAAACCTGAAAGTCATGGACATGACGGCTTTCACCCTTTGCATGGAAAACAAGCTGCCGATCATCGTATTCGACATGAACAAGCCCGGTAACCTGCACCGTGTGGTAACCGGCGAAAAAGTAGGCACATTGGTCAAAGACTAAACTTATACAGTATTTTTACGGTCGATTGCTTGTAATATTCGATTTACATTAGTATTTTTCGACTCTGAAAAGCCACTATCCACTTAGTGGCTTTTTTATTGCTCAACTCCAGAATCCTCTGAAGAACGGTTAAACGCCTAAACTTTAATCTACCCGAACCGTTATGAGTAACTGCATTATTCTTGGATACAGTGTGACTATTGGACTGCCGGAGATCATCATTTTTCTACTGGCTGCTATACTACTGGGTTTTTCCATTCATTTTTATTGGGCCGGCAAAAGATCTGTACCGGGGCTGAAACAACCGGGTCCGATGGACCCGAGCGACATTTCAGAAGATGATCAATGGCGGCTGCAATTTTACGAACAGCTCGAGAAGCATGAGAAAACGCAGGACCGCATGCAAAAAGAATTGATGCGGATGGCCGAGGCTGAAAAAACACTTTTAGCAGACCTTGAAGAAGCGAAAAGCGAGATAACCCGGCTGGAAGGCATTGCCGAAAAAGTTTCCGTATCGTCGGGCGAGGCGCCGATGAGAAATACGATTTCTGATTTGGTGATGGCACAGCAAAATCTTCATGAATCCCTTACCCGGGAAATGACGGAACGCCTCGAAAGGGCATACGAAGAATTTAATTTTCTCCAGGACCGCATTCAGAAGATACAGGAACAGGCCGTCGATCCGCACAAGCGCAACTTTGAAACGGACGAACTCGAGCAGTCTTATTTCCGCATCACCAAAGAATACGACGAACTGAAGCTGAAGAATCTTGCGCTGATGGAAGAAAACCAGCGCCTCACCAGGACGCTTGCAGATTCGGAAGAAAAATTACGAGACGCCAACTTTTTCAAACAACAACTGACGAGGAAAGTCACTTTCCTGGAAGAATTGACAAGCGATCTGCAACAACTTTCCGGCCATCACAAAAAGCTGGAGGGCCAGTTGAAACGCATCAGCGAAATCGAAGCAATGCTGACGAGGAAGGTTTAATGGCCGCAATTGGCCGCCGGTTTCTCCCCGCACAGCGGCACTCGCTCACTTTTAAGAAATTTGTGTTTACTTTTAACTTTAAGTTTTACGCTTTAACTTAAAGCCATGCTCGATCTAATTGCAGATATCCGTAAAGAGTACCTCTCCCGCTCATTCACCGAAGCCGAAGCCGATAAAAGCGCGATCGCGCAGTTTGAAACATGGTGGAAAGAGGCCGTCGCCAGCAATATTATCGAACCCAATGCGATGACCCTCGCCACTGCGTCTGCAGATGGTTTGCCATCGGCAAGGATCGTGCTGTTAAAGGGATTCAATGCAAAGGGCTTTGTTTTTTTTACCAACTATAACAGTTATAAAGCAAAGCAGCTCGAGGAAAATCCACGGGCATGTCTTGTATTTTTCTGGAAAGAACTTGAACGGCAGGTACGCATCACCGGTATAATCGGTAAGTTGAGTGAAGGTGAGAGTGATGATTATTTTGACAGCCGCCCGGAACAAAGCCGTATCAGCGCTATCGCTTCGCCCCAGAGCCAGGTAATCAGCAGCCGGGAGTGGCTGGAGAGCCAGGTGAAAAAGGTATCAGACAAATTGGAAGGCAGGCAGTTTCACAGGCCGATGAACTGGGGAGGTTACCTGGTACGGCCCATCACTATTGAATTTTGGCAGGGCCGTTCCAGCAGGCTGCACGACAGGTTGCAATATTCGCTGCAGGAAAATGGAGAATGGAGGATGGAGAGGCTGGCGCCGTAAAAAAGTTAAAACTTAAAACTCAAAAGTTAAAACTGAACAGGAGTAGCTTCATAGCTGGCAATTCGC
>CBIGXK010000039.1:0-17754 GCA_966193805.1 uncultured bacterium
GCCTATTGCCTATTGCCCATTGCCCATTGCCTGTTGCCTCGCAAACGCCACCACCGCATCCCCCTGCTTCGTCATAAACTTCCCATGGCCGCCGGCTGCAATCACCACAAACTGTTTCCCATTCACTGAATACGTCATAGGTGTGGCCTGCGCACTCGCCGGCAGCACGTACTCCCATAAAAGTTTTCCTGTAGAAGACTGGAACGCACGCAGGTGATTGTCGCGCGTACCCGCTACAAAAAGAATATTACCGGCAGTGGTGATGGCACCGCCAAAACTAAGCGAGCCCCATTTCTTTGCATCGGGATATTTCGTGGTATCCATCATGTATCCAACCGGCACTTCCCAATTTTCTTTTCCGCTAACAAGATCAATGGCGTGCAATGTTCCCCACGGAGGCGCCGACTGCATCACCAGCCCACCGTCCTGTATTGTGAACAGGTAGTCGCGCTTCATTACGTAAGGCGTGCCTTCCTGCCGGCCGGTTTCTTTTCTGAGCAATTCTTTGTCCTCTTCTTCGGCCTGCTTCAATTTTTCTCTCGGAAAGATCTGAACAATCGCGGCCAGCCTGTTGATATTCGTAAACAATGTATTTGTTGATGGGTTGAAGCACATGCCGCTCCAGTTGATGCCGCCAACATTGCCGGGCGTCATCAGCGACCCCTGGAACGACGGAGGGGTAAAGGGACCGTGGTTACGGTACTGCGCGATCCTTGCAGCGGCTGCCTTTTTTGCTTCCGGCGTGGTGCCCCATGCGTCATTCTCCGTTATCCGCTGCAGGCCAAGCGGCTCGGGCAACACCGGAAACGGCTGTGTGGGGGAAGCCATTTCGCCCGGAAGATCGCTGGCGGGTACAGCTCTTTCTTCAACCGGGAAAACCGGTTTGCCGGTTTCGCGGTTAAGCACAAATATGTGTCCCATCTTGGTGCCAATGGCAACTGCGGGAACAATCGAATCATTTCTTTTGATGTTTGCCAGCACGGGTTGAGCGGCGATGTCATTATCCCAAATGTCGTGGTGCACCACCTGGAAGCTCCACGCCAGCTTGCCGCTTCGGGCATGCAGCGCCACCAGCGAATTTGCGTAAAGATTGTCTCCCTTCCTGTTGCCGCCGTAGTAGTCGGGGCTGGGGGAGGATGTCGGTATAAATACAAGCCCCCTTTCTGCATCAACTGATATAATAGACCATGCGTTTGCGGCGCCCGATTTATGAGTCGAATCGAAGGCAAGAGGGTCCCATTGCCAAACCTGGTTGCCTGTAATGGCGCTGAAAGCCCTTACCACGCCCCGGGGATAGTCGGAACGCTGGTTGTCGCCCAGCGAACAGCCCGTGATCACGAGATTGCCGATGACGGCTGGTGGTGATGTTATGCTGATGTCGTCGCCGTATCCTTTGCGGAGTTCAACGGTTCCTTTGTTGCCAAATGAGGAAATGGGCTTGCCGTTTTCGGCGTTCAGCGCAATCATGCGGCCATCGATGGTGCCGATAAAAATTCTTGCTCCCTGGTTTTTATCTTGCGGTATCCATGCTGAAACACCTCTCGAAGTGATTTCAGAGTAACCTTCGTGCAGGTTCACTTTCGGATCGTATAGCCATAACTGTTTGCCTGTTTCCGCATCGAGCGCGAATACGCGGCATGACGGGGTACTGAAAAATAATTTATCGCCGATGGTTATCGGTGTTGCTTCGAATGCTGCTTTCGAGAGGGCGTCGGTGCCCTGGTACAGCTCGAGTTCACCCGTGTGAAATGTCCAGGCGGGCTTCAATTCGTGAACATTCTTATCATTGATTTGCGTGAGCGCCGAATATCGTGCACCTCCTGCGTCGCCGCCGTAACACGGCCAGCCGGTTTGTGCAGGCAATGTGACAACAAGTGCCAGTGCCGCAGCGAGTAAAAGGAATTGTTTTTTATACATGCGGGAAGCCATGCATAAAAATAAAATAATTTATCAATCAGGCAGGTACCGGTTCTTTTGGTGCTGCCACTTCTTCCCTGGCGGGAGCCGGTCCATCCGGATTTTTATCTTTTGTGGCCGTTCTCGCTTTGTTTCTCCTTTTGGCCAGCGACATGGCAGGCGTTTCGATGTACACATAAGAGAGCCAGGAAAGGATCATCGTTCCCACAAATATTCCCAGCATATACCAGTAGCTTCCCTTGTAGCCGAGCTCAACGAGAATCGTCAGCAACATACCGTGATACATATACACGCCGTAGGAGAGGTCCCTGTTTTTCAGGAATTTTGTTGCCAGTCCGGGAATCGAGTAAGCGATGGCGATGGTGCACGGGCCGAGAAGCAGCATTTGCACCATGTTCTTGGTAATGGAGTCGGGAACCAGGTACACAAAGGCAAGATAGCCGATGGCCCAGTACAGGCCCTTGCCATGAATGGCGTTCGACTTGAAGATCTTCCAGCGTTGCATGAGAATGCCGGTCATAAAAATATAGGCATGCGGAAGAATGGAATACCTGATGCTTTTTTCGGTAGCGGTTTTGATATCATCCGATTCGTTGAAAAAATGCTTCAGCGTAAACGCCAGTATGAAGCTCAGCACGAAAAGGGTATAGAAGTAAAGATTGGCAGTCTTTTTTTCTTTGATCCATTTTTTAGAGATGAAGGTGCCGATAAAATAGATGATCGGCAGGACGAGATAAAACTGCAGTTCAACGACGATCGTCCACAGGCTGCCGTTATATGAGCCATAGCCGAAATCTTTCAGGAAACCGGGGGTCCAGATGATACCGGCGGCCTGTGAAATGAACCATGGGATCGTTTCAAATTTGAGGAAGCTCACGCCACCGATAACGGTGAAAAGGATGACGGTGAGGATGAGGCAGGCCCACAAGCCCGGGTAGATCCTGAAAAGACGATTGGTAAAATAGCCCTTCAGATCGCTGTTTCTTTCGAACGACGCAGACAGGAGGTAGCCACTCATGATGAAGAACATCGGCACCCTTGGAAACTGCTGGATGACGGTATAAAAACCCGGTGTATGAAGATCGAGGTGGGCAAGAGAATGATTGATAAGAACCAATACTGCCGTAACAATCCTTATCAGGTCAAAGTTGTTGTTTCTGAAATCTTTCTGCATCAGATAATAAGCTAATTTAACGGGTACTTTCGGGTGGACGGTTGGATTTTTGATGTAAATATATTATACATTTACGTACGGGTTGTTTTCTCAATCTTTGTGTCATACCAATAGACAAGAAAAACAAGTGCCAGAAATGGGATATGTGGACGCGGAAACGCTAAAGTAAAAATTAAACATGGAAGATGCAAGGGGCGGCGGCTTCGGACTGGCATAGAATTTTCATTGAATCTCGTCCAGTCATACGCAAAATTATCCGGTATGAACAAGCAAGTGATAGAAGTTGAATTGAGAGACCTCAGGGGTAAGACATATTTGCAGGAGAAGAAAGACGCTCAGAACGTGCATTTGATCAGTAAATTCGAACACCGTATCTCTGAAGAGGTTGGCGGACTGCTTTGTATGGATCATTTCCACTTGCCGGAGTGTGAGCCGGTTTACACGCGGCGGAGATGGGTAGTGAAAGTTACCTGTTGCTGCCAGGACCAAATGGACCAGGTTGAAGAAAGATTAAATACCGCTTTTAAGTGAGATTTTTTGTGCCGGCTTTTTTACTGGTGGTTTCAAATGTCTTCATGACCGTGGCCTGGTACGGCCACCTTAAATTCTTTAACAAGGCTTCGGCTCATTCTTCCACGCCTATTTGGGCGATCATCCTCCTGAGCTGGGGGATCGCTTTTTTTGAATACTGCTTCCAGGTACCGGCCAACCGGCTCGGCTCGCAGGAGTTCGGCGGACCTTTTTCGCTGCTTGAACTGAAGGTCCTGCAGGAGGTCATCACGCTTGCCGTTTTCGTTATCTTTTCCACTATCGTTTTCCGGACCTCAACTTTTACGTTGAACCATTTTATCGGGTTCGGACTGCTGATTGCGGCGGTTTATTTTATTTTTAAGAATTGAGGTCCACCCCCGGTCCCTCCTTCGTCGGGACCACCCCCGCCAGCGGGGGATAGGCATTGCCGATTGCCCATTGCCGCTCCCCCCGCCAGCGGGGGAGAGGCTGCTTGCACCCCTGTATCCCCCGCTGGCGGGGGTGGCGCGGAGCGCCGGGGGTGGACCCGATCTCAAAACTTAAAATTCTATCTGCGCCCTTATCTCTCCACCAGGATGTTTTGGCGTGTGTATATTGAAGTAATAAAAGCCCGAAAGAAGGCTGTCTTCCTTGATGCCACTATCTTCAATTTTTACAGAATCACTAAACGTGCCCGAAGTTTCTTTTTCCAACTTCGGCGTGAGGTCAACTTTCACACCGGCGTTCGCGCCCTTAGCGGCGGTGCCGTGAATGTGCGCCATCGAGGCTTTGTCGGTAAGGTCGCTGTATTTGACCGTATAGCTGAGCGTCTTGCTGTCTTTGTTATAGGTAACATCTACTGTTCCCTTTGCTGCACTGTTGTTGGCAGGCACTTCCTGCGATGAGCTGAGGTCGAGTGTTTTTGTCATCACACTGTTTGCAGCAGCAGTGCTGTTGTCGGTCATTGCGGTGCTGGTGTCCATGTCTGATGTTTCATCAGTACCGGCGCCATCGCCGCAGGCAACAAGGCTAAACAGGGAACAACTAAAAGCTACGTACAGGAATTTTTTCATGGCAATACATTTTTTGTGAATGAAAAAGATATTTGAAGGTAGATAATCCCTGGCTTTAATTATCCTCAAAAATAGATATGTTGCAGTATGCAATTAGCTGCTGCATATTATGCTACCACTGCCAGCCGGCTGGCCGGCGAGATCAGCCGCCTTAAAAAACGTCTCCTCCGGGTATCGTTGTTAAGACTCACCGTTTTCATTCTTATTGCATTCTCCGTTTATTTTCATTTTCGTTATCCGGGACATAACTGGCTGATTTTCACGTTTATCGGCATTATACTCTTCCTGCTCCTGCTGCGCGTTTCGGCAAACCTCGCCTCAGCAAAAAAGCTCGCTGAAAAGTTGCTGTTCATCAACGATAACGAAGCCTCCATGTTGAAAGGCGGGGCAAATCGTTTTGATAACGGACATGCCCACCGGCAGGGCTCGCTGTATGCCGATGACCTGGATATTTTCGGTGAGAGATCGCTCTATCATTTCCTGAACCGCACCACAACCACTCATGGCGCCGCACGGCTGATGCAGTTACTGGATGCGCCATTCGACGACACGCAAATTATCAGGGAGCAGCAGGAAGCCATCAGGCAATTGTCGCCGCAGGTGCAGCAGCGCCACTGGATCACCGCATATGGTTTGCTTCGCGATGAAAATGAAGGCGGCACCACCGAAATCGGCGAGTGGATCACCACCCAGGGACGGCTGCACAATACGGCATGGGTTCAGATACTCCGATTGCTCCTGCCGGTTTTCAATATAGGTGCACTTCTTTTTTATCTCGACAGTAATAATCCGATACCAATTGGCACCGGCGTGCTGGTGAGCTGGCTGTTTATCGGCCTGCATGGAAAGTATATCCATGGGCAGCACCTGCTCATCGGCAAAAAGCAATCCACGCTCGACCAATATTCCACCGTTCTGAGAGAATTTCATCGCACTGCAGCGGGATCGTCATCGTTGCTTCAAAAGTTATCCGCCACGGCATCCGATGGTAAACATCAAATAAAAAAATTATCGCGGCTCACGTCGTTTTTCGATCAACGGTCAAACCTGGCGGTTAACTTTATTTTGAACAGTCTCGCGGTCTACGATATCCACTGCATGATTGCGCTCGAAAAATGGAAACTCACCAACCGCAACCGTTTTCAGGACTGGATCGGTGCAGTGGGCGAAATAGAAATGCTCAACTCCTTCGCCACCTTTGCTTACAATCACCCGCAATACGTTTATCCAACCATCGCCGAAGGCGGGCCACTCATCGCTGCCACCGCCATGGCGCATCCGCTTATCCCCGAGGCCGAATCGGTGAGCAACGATTTTTCCATTGGCGGGTCCGAAAAAATGATGCTGGTAACCGGTTCGAACATGTCGGGAAAATCAACATTTCTGAGAACCGTTGGCATCAACCTGTTGCTCGCGCAATGCGGCGCACCGGTATGTGCACAGCAGTTTACCTGCACAACCATGAGGATCCTCACGTCCATTCGCATCAGCGACTCGCTGCAGGAGCATACTTCCTATTTCATGGCCGAACTGAAACGCCTCAGGCAAATCATCAGTGAGCTTGAAACCGGAACGCCCGCTCTCGTGTTGATCGACGAGGTGTTGAGAGGTACCAATTCATCCGATAAAACACATGGATCGGAAGCGCTCATCAGGAAATTGATATCGCACAATTGCCTGGCAATTTTCGCGACGCACGACCTGTCGCTCAGCGAACTCGAAAATATTTATCCTTCCCTCATCAGCAATTATTGTTTCGAAAGCAAAATAGAAAATGGAGAATTGTTATTTGATTACCGGCTGCACGATGGCATAGCGACCAATAAAAATGCTACCTTTCTCATGCAAAAAATGGGAATCATCTCCACTTAAAAGTGAAATCCGGATGCAACTTTCAAAAAAAGCACTGCCGAACCTTGCGGGAAAAAAAGCAGAACAACCAACCGATAATATTTTTTCTCTGCCCGAAAAAGTGCTGCAGTTTGGCACAGGGGTGCTGCTCCGCGGACTTTGCGACTATTTCATCGACAAGGCGAACAGGCAGGGCATCTTCAACGGACGGATCGTGGTGGTCAAATCCACCGCTGCCGGCGATGCAGATGCCTTCTCCAAACAGGATAATCTCTACACCATCTGTTCAAGAGGAATTAACAATGAAAATATTGTTGAAGAAAATATCATCAACAGCGCCATCAGCCGCGTGCTTTCTGCAAAATCGCAATGGCAGGAGGTTCTTGCGCTGGCAGAGAGCCCTTCTCTCCAGGTAATAATATCAAACACTACCGAAGTGGGATTGCAGTTGGTGAAGGAATCCATTACCGCGGACCCTCCTTCGTCGTACCCCGCAAAATTGCTTGCCGTTCTTTACAGGCGCTACCAGCACTTCCGCGGAAGCGCCGATTCCAGGCTTGTAGTGATTCCCACCGAACTCCTCACAGAAAACGGCACGAAATTAAAAGGCATCGTCAATGAATTGGCGGAACACAACCAACTGGAAAGCGATTTCGTCGAATGGCTGAACGGCTCGGTGCGTTTTTGCAATTCTCTCGTTGACCGCATCGTTACGAAAGATCCCGGCGATGAAATATTGCAGGAGCTGCAAAAAGAGATCGGCTACGAGGATGCCCTGTTAACCATGTGCGAGGATTACCGGTTGTGGGCAATAGAAGGCGACGAAGAAACGGCCCGCATACTCAGTTTTACCGGTGCCGACGATGGCGTTTTTGTTGAGCCTGATATCGACATTTACAAATCGCTGAAACTGCATTTGCTGAACGGAACGCACACCTTCAGCGCCTGCCTTGCCTTCCTTTCCGGTTTTGAAACGGTGAAGGAAGCGATGGACAACCCGGACTTTTACCAGTTTGTGCGCACCATCATGCTTAGTGAAATCGGTTCGGCGATGCCCGCCAATGTGCCTTCACAACAAATCAATGACTTTGGCACCAAAGTGCTCGACAGGTTCAGTAATCCCTACCTTCGGCATCTTTGGCTGAACATCACTTTTCAATGCACTACCAAGATGCGCAACAGGAACCTGCCTGCGCTGAAACGATATCATGAACTGCATCATGCTGCGGCGCCCTGCATGTCGATGGGCTTTGCTGCATACATCCTGTTCATGCGGGCAGTGAAAAAAGAAAATGGCACCTTCTATGGATCGCTGGATGGCAGGCAGTATGCCATCAACGACGATCATGCTGAATTTTTTTACGAATTGTGGCAGCAGGAATCGTCTCCTGCGCAAATCGTGCGCCGGGTTTTGGGTAACGATAAATTGTGGGGGGAAGATTTGAACGCGCTCGCTCCATTTGCCGCAGCGGTAGAAAACATACTGGAAAAGATGATGTCGGAAGGCGTTCAATTTAAAAAATTAAAAACCATTTTGGTCCCGCAGTAATTATGTGTAAAGTATTGGTACGTTATTTCCTGCTATTTTCTGTTGTAATAATTTTTTCCTGTAAAAATGAGATGACCCCTGGCATTGTGCACGAAGACCCGTACGATACCAACAGGCTGGTAAAAACGCAGTTGGGCGCCCACTTTGATGAACCGCTGGAAATTGCAGTAGCTCCCGATGGAAGGGTCGTGATCATCGAACGGAAAGGCGCCGTTAAAATGTATGTTCCTTCGGCAAACGAAGTGAAAAGAATTTCTTCCATTCCCGTGTTCTTCGGTGTTGAGGATGGCTTGTTGGGCGTAGCGCTCGATCCTCATTTTGACACCAATAATTTTATCTATTTCTACTATTCGCCGGCGGGTGATAAACCCATTCAGCGTGTGTCGAGGTTTGTTTTGAAAGGGGAGCGGCTCGACCTGAATGCTGAGAAAATATTGCTGGAAATACCCACGCAGCGAAAGGAATGTTGCCACTCTGCCGGATCGCTTGCTTTCGGTCCGGATGAAAATTTATTCATCGCCGTTGGCGACAATACCAATCCGCATAACCCCGGCTACTACAATTCCATTGATGAACGTAAAGGCCGCGAATACTGGGATGCACAGCGCACGGCCGGCAACACAAACGACTTCCGCGGAAAGATACTCCGCATTCATCCTGAGCCCAACGGCACGTACACTATCCCGAAAGGAAATCTTTTCCCCGAGGGCACGCCCAAAACAAAGCCGGAAATATATGTGATGGGCTGCCGCAATCCCTACCGCATTGGCGTCGACCCCAAAAACGGATGGCTGTACTGGGGCGATGTGGGACAAAACACCATCGACGATCCGAAAAGGGGACCCATCAGCTACGATGAATGGAACCTCGCCAGGGAACCGGGTTTCTTTGGCTGGCCGTATTTCGCCGGACCCAATGCGCCTTATGCCGATTTCGATTTTGCCACGGAAAAGATCGGCCCTTTTTTCGATCCGGAGAAGCCGGTCAACAATTCCGTGAACAATACAGGGCTCGAAAACCTTCCCCCGGCCAAAAGCGCCCTGATCTGGTATTCTTACGATCAGTCAAAACTGTTCCCGCACCTGGGCACCGGCGGCAAGTCGCCCATCGGCGGACCGGTATTTTACACCGGCCAATACAAGGACCGTATCAACGACACGACGCGCCACCTGCATGCGCATTTCAATAACAAAGTGTTCATAGCCGAATGGCTGCGCGACTGGATCAACGTGCTGACCATTGGTGAAGATGGGAAGTTGGACAGCATCGAGCCTTTTATGAGCAGCACAACTTTTCATCACCCCATCGATCTCGAAATCGGTCCCGACGGAGTATTGTATGTGCTTGAATACGGCACCAACTGGTTCGCAAGAAATGCAGATGCGGGACTCTATAAAATCGAATATCTCCGCGGCAACAGGTCGCCGATAGTGAAGGCCTCTGCCGACAAAACAGCGGGCTCCATACCGCTCACGGTAAAATTTTCATCAAAGGGATCTTTCGATCCCGACTCGTCTGCGCTGCAGTATAAATGGTATTTCGATGGAGAGGGGGTGCAAGCTTCGGAAGCCGATCCGTCTTTCACTTTTTCGAAACCCGGCTTGTACAAGGTCAGGTTGGTTGCAGAAGACAAACAAGGTAAAACGGCGCAAAGCGCCATACAGATAATGGCAGGCAATGCTGAACCGCAAATCACCTTTAACGTGCGCCACGGTAATAAGGGGTTTTACTGGCCCAACAGACCCATTGAATATGAGATAGAGGTAAACGACAAGGAAGACGGCAGCCTCAGCGGCGGACAGATACCCGATTCATCCGTAAAAGCCACGATTGCTTTTTCGACAATGGGCACCGACATCACCATGGTGGCGCAGTCGCACGAAACAGGAATGCCCGGTGAGCCGGACTTTGAACCGATAAGGGCAAGCGATTGCAAGGCGTGCCATTCGATGGACCAGAAATCAGTTGGCCCAAGCTATCTCGCCATTTCGGCGCGTTACAAAAAAGACAGTGCAACAATAAAAAAACTTGCTGCGAAGGTTATCGAAGGAGGCAGCGGCGTGTGGGGAAACGACCATGCTATGTCGGCGCATCCGCAGATCCCGCAACAGCGGGCAGAAGAAATTGTCGCCTATATCTTATCGTTGAAGGATGACGAATCGTTGTCGAAACCGCTGCCGTTATCGGGTAAGATAGTGGCCGACAGCAGGAAAACGCGCGGCGAGCCCGGCGAATACGTTATTGCTGTAAGTTATAAGGATCGCGAGCAACAGGGCGTAGGCTCCAACGATACACGCCAATATTTTTATATACGCAATTCAAGGCTGCGTGCCGCCAACGCACAACTCCGGAACAATGTTATAAAAACGGAAGACTGGCAAATGCAATTCAATGGAACAGGCTCCTGGATTGGATTTAGGCAGGCAGATCTCACCGCGATAAAATCGTTGGATCTCGAGCTGAATGCGCAGGCAAAAGGCGGCACCTTTTCTATACGGATCGATTCTACAGATGGGAAAGAAATTGGTAGTCTTAAAGTGGAAAAGGATATTTCTTCAAACACTGATAAGCGTTCGTTGCGAAAATTAAATGTGCCGATCTCTCCAGTTAGCGGAGTTCATGATGTGTATGTGGTTTATACTGAACCCAGCGGACAAAAAGCAGCGAATTCGGGGTTTATATTAGTGGAATGGATCACGTTTAACCTGTAATCTGGAAAAAATAAATTAATATCATGTTCCGATTTTCAGATCCCAGTAATCGTCATGTTATGGAAGAAGTGTCATCGAACAGGCGGAGTTTTATCAGGAATGCGGCAACTGCCGCGGCCGCCATGGTAGCCATACCCGATTTGCCGAAGGCTTTTGCGGCACCGGCTATAAGATCTTCAAAAAATATTTACCCGAAACCGCGCATAAGGTTTGCCGTTATAGGCATTAACCACGGACACATCGGTTCGCAGGTGGAAGCGGTAAAAAAAGGCGGTGGTGAATTCGTTTCGTTTTATGCGAAGGAACCCGATTTGTCGGCTGCTTTCGCAAAAAACCATCCCGATGCAAAGGTTGCCCGTTCAAAAGATGAAATACTCAACGACAAAAGTATTCAGTTGGTACTCTCTGCCGGTATTCCCGTGGAGCGGGGCCCGCTGGGTATCGAAGTGATGCGGCATGGTAAGGATTATATGTCCGACAAACCCGCTATCACCACACTTGAGCAGTTAAAAGACGTGCGGCGGGTACAAGAGGAAACAAAGCGCATTTTTTCCATCATGTACAGCGAAAGGCTCGAAAACAGGGCAACCGTTAAAGCGGGCGATCTGGTGAAAGCGGGCGCGATCGGCAAGGTGGTACAAACCATTGGATTGGGCCCACACCGCATGAACCCAAAATCGAGGCCCGACTGGTTTTTTGATAAAGAACAATACGGCGGCATATTAACCGACATTGCCACTCATCAAACAGATCAATACTTATTTTTTACGGGCAGCACCGAGGCCGATGTCGTTTCGTCGCGTATTGGCAACTTCAACCATCCTGAATATCCGGAGCTCGAAGATTTTGGCGACGCTATGCTGTCTGGCAACGGCGGTCCGGGATACATGCGGGTAGACTGGTTTACGCCGGGCGGATTGAAAACCTGGGGCGATTCGCGGCTCACCATTCTTGGCACTGAAGGCTACATAGAGATCAGGAAGAACATTGACATCGCGGGACGCGAAGGCGCTAACCATCTTTTTCTTGTTGACCAGAAGACGACGAGATATATTGACAGCAGTGACACGGATCTGCCTTATGGCCGGCACCTGGTTGACGATGTTTTGAACCGCACCGAAACCGCCATGACGCAGGCACATTGCTTTCTCGCCATGGAGCTCGCGCTGAAAGCGGAACAACAAGCGATCAATGTCAGCCCAAAACGATAAATCAACATTTCCGAAAAGTAAAATCATGAACAGAAGCACATTTATTTGCATGGCAGCCATTTGCCTTTCTGCCTGCACATCTACAGAAAAGCAGGCGCCGTTACTTTCTGAAGCCGGGCTGATACCGAAAGCGGTTACCGTTACTGATGGCCAGGGTATTTTTACCATCAACAGTGAAACGGCGCTCTACATCAGCGGCGAATCGGACAGCCTGGAGCAGGTGGCCGCTTTCTTCTCTCAAAAATTATCCGATGCGCTGGGAACGACAATAGATATCGTTAAGAGCGTGAGCGACACGCTTAAGGGCAATCACATTCTCTTCGTTGTACGAAGCGGCGACAGGGAACTGGGCAGAGAAGGATATGAGCTGTCGGTAACTGCACAGCAACTTAAAATAAAAGCGAACACTCCCGAAGGCGTCTTTCATGGGATACAAACGTTGCTGCAATTATTACCAGACGATTTTGGAGAAAAAGGAAAAGGTGATGGAGAATATGTGATCGCCGGCGGAGTGGTCAGGGATTTTCCGGAATACGGCCTTCGCGGCGCAATGCTGGATGTGGCGCGTCATTTTTTTGACGTGGATGATGTGAAGCATTACATAGACCTGCTTGCATTCTACAAAATGAATACTCTTCATTTGCACCTTTCCGACGACCAGGGATGGCGCATAGAGATCAAATCGTGGCCCAACCTTACTGCACACGGCGGCAGTTCGGAAGTGGGTGGCGGAAAAGGCGGCTTTTACACGCAGGAACAGTACAAAGACATTGTGAAATACGCACAGGAAAGATTTATCACCATCATTCCGGAGATCGACATGCCCGGCCACACCAATGCGGCGCTGTCTTCTTATGCCGAGCTGAACTGCAATGATTCCGCCACTGCGCCTTACACAGGTATTGAAGTTGGCTTCAGTTCGTTGTGTGTGAAGAAGGACATTACGTATAAATTTATTGACGACGTGGTGCGTGAGCTGGCAGCGATCACTCCCGGTCCTTACCTTCATCTTGGCGGTGACGAGAGCCATGCAACAAAGAAGGAAGATTTCATTTACTTCATTAACAAGGTGTTGCAGGTGCCGAAAAAGTATGGCAAAAAAATGATCGGCTGGGAAGAAATAGCGCAGGCCAATGTGGACTCTTCAACAATCGTACAGTACTGGTCGAATGCCGCGCACGCGATAGACGCCGTGAAGAAGGGAGCCAAAATAATTATGTCGCCGGCCACGAAGGTTTACCTGGACATGAAATATGACAGCACCACTAAGCTGGGCCAGGACTGGGCGGCGCGTATTGAGGTGGACAGTGCGTACAACTGGAAATTATCGGACAGGGTGAATGGTATTCCCAGGGAGAGCATACTTGGCGTAGAGGCGCCGGTTTGGACGGAAACGCTTACGAATATGGATGAGGTGGAGTACATGGTGTTTCCGCGTTTGCCGGGTGTAGCCGAAGTGGGATGGTCGCCCGAGTTTACAAGAAACTGGGACGAATATAAAGCAAGGCTCGGCAAGCATGGCTCCAGGATGAAGGCAATGGACATTAATTTTTACGAGTCGAAGATGGTGGAGTGGAGGTAGGGAATGGGCATTGGGCAATGGGCAAAGGTGAAAAGTGAGACGTGAGACGTGAAACGTGAGAGGGTTTTCAGTTTTAACTTTTAACTTTTAAGTTTTTAAGTTTTGCCGTTGACCAGGATGAACTAACAAAACAAAAAACGTCCGGATGAAAATATTTTTTTTCGCTGTTCTTCTTTTTATCGCAGCACAGGGCCTTTCACAGGATTCACTCATGGGTTTCTCTGCTGAGCGGGTAAAGCAGCAACTGCAATGGGAAAAAACATTCGACTCTCTTCTTTCCCACGAGAACCCCAACAAATGGATGCAATACCTTGCATCGCACCCTCACCACCTTGGATCTGCAAAAGATAAGGCCAATGCCGAATACATTGCCGCCCTTTTCAAAAAATGGGGCTACGATGTAAATATCGAAACATACGATGTTTTATTTCCGACCCCAAAAACACGTGCACTGCAATTGCAGGGAGCGCATCCATACACTGCAAAACTGCAAGAGGCCATCGTTCCGCAGGACAGAGCAACGGCCCAGCGTTCCGAGCAGCTTCCTCCTTACAATGCTTATTCAGCCGATGGAGATGTAACTGCACCGCTGGTGTTTGTGAACCGTGGCGTACCTGCAGATTACGAGGTACTCGAGAGAATGGGGATCGATGTAAAAGGGAAAATAGTCATTGCCAAATACGGGGGCTCATGGCGCGGCATCAAGCCCAAGGTGGCCGCGGAACATGGTGCTATCGGCTGCATTATTTATTCTGATCCACTGGATGATGGCTATAGCGTTGGAGACGTATATCCAAAGGGTCCGTACCGCCCGGCAACCAGTGTTCAGAGAGGATCGGTGATGGACATGCCCGTTTATCCCGGCGATCCGCTCACTCCCGGGGAAGGATCCACGAAAAACGCGAGGCGGCTCGACCGGGCCGAGGCCATCACATTAATGAAAATTCCCGTACTGCCCATTTCATATGAAGATGCACTGCCGTTGATGAAGTCGCTTAAAGGTCCCGTTGCGCCTGCGTCCTGGCGCGGCGGACTGCCCATTACCTATCATGTAGGGCCCGGCACAGACAAGGTTCATCTAAAGCTCGAATTCAACTGGCAGAATAAAACGCTGTACAATGTGATCGCAAAGCTGAAGGGATCGGAACTGCCTGATGAGTGGGTGATCCGTGGCAACCACCACGATGCCTGGGTAAACGGCGCATCCGATCCGGTGAGCGGCATCGTGTCGGAAATGGAAGAGGCCAGGGTTATTGCAGAAATGGTGAGAAGAGGATACAAGTTGAAGCGCACACTCGTTTATTGCGCATGGGATGCCGAGGAGCAGGGATTGCTGGGTTCCACAGAGTGGACCGAAGACCATCGTGGGGAACTCACCAAAAAAGCTGTACTCTACGTGAACAGCGATGCAACGGCACGCGGTTTCATCAGCGCCGCCGGTTCCCATACGCTTGAACCTTTTTTCAACGAAGTGGCCTCTGCGGTTATCGATCCGCAAACCGGCGTTTCCATCCGCGACCGCTCTTACGCGAAAAAAATTAACAGCCAATCCACTGCCGAATCGCTTAAGGATTTCGGCGACAAAAATTTGAAGTTAGGCGCATTGGGAGCGGGTTCCGACTGGTCGGGATTTTTACAGCACCTCGGCATTACCACACTCAACCTGAGCTTCCAGGGTGAAGGCGAAGGAGGCGAATACCATTCTATCTACGACACATACGATCATTTTACACGGTTTATGGATCCCGGCTTTCATTATGTGGTGGCTTTGGCAAAAACTGCCGGCAGGGTGATGATGCGTATGGCCAATGCCGAAGTGCTGCCGCTTGATTATAAAAGCCTGGCGACAACTGTCATGGATTACAGGGATGAAATAAAAAAATTGCTGGACAATATGCGAAATGAAACAAAGCTGCGGAACAAGATGGTCAGCAATAATTTATTTAAATTGGCAGAGGACCCGCAAGACAAGCTCCTGCCCGTCGCCATGGAAGACACTGTGCCTCGTCTCGATTTTTCGGCACTTGATCGTTCGCTCGATTCATTAAAAGCCACCGCGGCACAGTACAGGAAACTATCATCTTCGGCCACAGATGTTACACCGGGCGTGCAACGGCAATTGAATGTTATCCTGTATGGTTCCGAACGACAATTACTGACCGAAAAGGGATTACCCAAACGGCCATGGTACCGGCACCAGGTGTATGCTCCCGGGTATTACACGGGATATGGGGTTAAAACGCTTCCGGGCATACGTGAGGCCATTGAACAACGGCAATGGAAAGAGGCGCAGGAAAACATCCGGATCGTAACGAGGCGCGTGCAGGATTATCATCAACTCGTTAAACAGGCAGTGGATATATTAAATCAGCATTTATGAAGGCAACCTCAACTACGGCCGCACCAAAAACGATAAAACAGAACCAGGGATCGCCCTTTTCGCCGCAGCGCGTTGCCTCGGTGGATGCCTACCGCGGCCTTGTGATGTTATTGATGATGGCAGAAGTGCTTTCTTTTGGGCATGTGTCCGAGTCTTTGCCTGAAAGTTCGTTCTGGCGCTTTCTTTATTTTCACCAGTCTCATGTGCCGTGGGTAGGATGTTCGTTGCATGATCTTATTCAGCCCTCGTTTACCTTCCTGGTGGGTGTTGCCTTGCCTTATTCGATTGCCAGCCGTAAAGCGAAAGGCGTTCCTTTTAATTCCATGTTTCTCTCCGCCATCAGGCGCGCATTTATCTTGGTGATACTCGGTATTTTTCTGCGTTCGCTGTACTCCAGTCAAACTTATTTTACTTTTGAGGACACCTTATCGCAGATAGGCCTGGGCTATGTATTTTTGTTTCTGCTGGGGTTTTGCAAGCAGCGTGTGCAGGTCGCTGCGCTTGTCGTAATTCTCGTCGGTTACTGGCTGGCTTTTGCGCTGTATCCCGCATCGGCAGAAACGATGAATCCTGCACTCACGGGTGTGCCGGTAGATTGGGATTATAATCTCTATGGTTTTGCGGAACATTGGAACAAGAATGCAAACCTTGCGTGGGAATTTGACCGGTGGTTCCTGAACCTGTTTCCGCGTGAGCAGCCGTTCCTTTATAATGAAGGCGGTTATTCGACGCTTAGCTTTATTCCTACTTTGGGTACCATGATACTCGGATTGCTCACCGGTAATTTGCTGAGATCTGAAAAATACGGTCCGCTGGATAAGGTGAAGAGGTTTGTAGTGATCGGAGCTTCGCTCATACTGGTGAGCCTGATCATCCACCGGATGGGCATCAATCCGATCGTCAAAAGAATATGGACGCCCAACTGGGTTCTCTTCAGCGGCGGATGTTGCTTTTTGTTGCTTTCTGCTTTTTACTGGATCATCGATATTCATAAGCGGAAGAAGTGGTCGTTCTTTCTGCTGGTGATCGGCATGAACTCCATTGCTGCCTATGTTATTGCTGATGGGTTCAGGTCGTTTATCTCGAAAACGCTGTATGTGCACCTGGGCCGTAATTACGACCAGGTTTTTGGAGATGCGTATTCCACGCTGGTGAGCGGTGTGATCGTGTTGCTGATCGAGTGGTGGATATTGTATTGGATGTACAAGAAGAAGATATTTATTAAGATTTAGTTATCCCCCGCTGGCGGGGATCGAAGGCAGGGCTCAAATATCCCCCGCTGGCGGGGGTGGCGCGAAGCGCCGGGGGTGGACCAGCGAATTCTTTTCACGGTTTACTAAAAATGATTGAGGGCCGGAAGAAGCCGGCCCTCGGTTTTATCCATTTTACGATCAATCCTATTTTCTTAGTTTTTGAATAGCGCTGGTATTTATTTTTTTCTGAGTGCTATTCTCTTTTTTATCTTCTGAGTTCTTTTGCTTGTCTACTGAGTTGGGGCTTGGGTTATTCGATTTTTCTTTATCGTTTTTTTCTTTATCGTTTTTGTCTTCTTTATGGTTTTTATCTTCTTTGGATTCATCTTTTTCTTTATCGTTTTTCACTTTATCCTCTCTATCTTTTTTCTCTTTCTCTAAACGATCTTTTTCAACTTTATCTTTTTTCTCTTTTTCGATGCTATCTTTTTCAGCTTTATCTTTGCGGACTTTTTCTTCTAACTCTTTGCTCGCTTTGTCTTCTTTATCCTGTTTCTCCTTCTCTTCATCAAGTTTTCTCAGCACAGTTTGTTTTTCGGCAAC
>CBIGXK010000040.1:0-17170 GCA_966193805.1 uncultured bacterium
GGTTGCACCTGATCTTTCCAAGAATGCTGCGGATATCATCGCCCCTGAATAAAGCAGCATACAGTTCGCGCGTGATGAGGGTGGAACCGCCCATCGAAAGCGGGTATTGCGAACCCAGCACAACGGGCACCCCGGCCTTATGCGTTACCTGGACGGGATTTTTATCGGGCTTCATGGCGTTAGAAAAGTTGGCGCCATCGCAAATCATGTAGTTTACGAGGAACGGTGGATGTTTCAGCGACGTAAATAATTCTTTGACCGCCGCTGCCGGCGTTGTGACGTCCTTGTTGTTTCCGAAAACTATCCCATACTCAAACTCTTCCGGAGAATTTTTATCGAATATGAGGTTGCCATGACCGAGAACATGAACATGGGTGTAACGATCATCCTCATTGTCATTTTTTTTCAACTCGGCCGAAAACTCTTCAAACGCAGGATTGGCAAGTACCTGTATCACCTTATTTTTTTGCTGGTCGCCGGAACACCATTTGGCGAGTGCCTTTTCGATTTCATAAAGATGATCGCTGTAGGGCACTTCACTGAATCCGCCATGCGAATAAACGAACAGCATGCGCGGCACCACCGGCAAGGGAACGGGAACAACAGCATCATGACGAAAGCGGCGGGTAAGCACCAGTTGTTTTTCCGGATCAGCGAAATACGGCATATCCTTGTCGTCAAGCAACAATTCAAAAGGAAGCAAACCCAACTCCGCGGCATTCAGCACAACGTCCAACTGGCAGTTTGAATAGGAATACTTTTCGAGCGATAGAAAAATGGGTTTTATCGCTGCGGAAATTTCTTTGATTACCGCCCATTTTTCTTCAGCCGGCTTTTCGGATTGGTACCGAAAAAAATCACGCAGCTTGCGCAGCAACTCAATGTGGCCGCCGGTGGTTTGGACCTCCTTCACTGCAAGGTCCTTGTGCGTAAGAATATACCGTTTGCCGGCCGACAACACGCCAACATCCAGGTCGTCGAACCGAAAGTATTCCACCAGTACTGAATTCATAGGGCGCATTTAATAGTCATCCGGTTGTTCCTCCGTAGCGGGAACGTCAACTGCCGTGGCAGCCTCGGTGCCGGCGAGCACTTTTAGCCGGTTGAATAAATTCAATTTGAAAAGTTTGATGGCCAGCACGCCGGTTTCTCCCACCGATTTGAATTCACTGTTGTTATTCGTAGTGAATTCGAAGCCGCCGCTCACCTTCCCCGCTTCGATCTGGCGGAGCACGTCTGCGCTGGCTTTGATGGCAATTTCGGTTCCGGCTTCTTTCGAACAGATCACCACGCACTGCTCGCCCCTGTACACCTTCGAAACCACGCAAAATCTTTTTCGCCAGTCGCGTTTCCTGCCGAGAAAGTTAGCGATCTCATCAATATTCTTCAGTTCTGTGGAGGTCAGCTTTGCTTTAATAACGTTCGAATTCTTTTTGTCGAAATGCAATTTCAATGTTGCTTCTGCATTTCCCAGCGAGGCGAACGTGCTGGCTGTGTTCCCGGCAGCATCGAGTTTCGTGCTGCGAATACCCGCGGATGAAAAATCGATTTCTGCCGTATCGCCCGTTTTAACATCGAGGTTTACGTCGGGATATTTGCTTTTAAGGTTACCCAGGGATTGAAAGATGCCGTTGTCGAAGATGCCGTACTCGCCTATCTCGAACGTATTGACGATAGGCAGCCAGGCGGCGTGCACCTGCAGTCTGTCCCTGATCGATTTGTTGAAGGCTTTCGCTAACTCGCTCATAAAATGGTGATTTTTAAAGTGAAGAATCGATGGCTAATTTTTTAGAGAGATTGAAGTATTTCGGAAAATGCGCGGGCATTACGGCGTCGGCTGCAGCGGCCTCACCTATCGTCATCAGCTCATCCACATTTTTCGCAGCGTCCATATTCATCAGGTCTTCTATATTCTGTTTCTCTATGCCTTCCAGCTTCAGGCGCCTGAAGGTGTCTGGGTGCATGTTCACGTTGTACCGCAGGTAGCTGAATGCTTTTTGTCCGTTGATCGCATCCTGGCTGAGGTCGCCCACTTCTTCATCAATTTGCCGTAGTGGCCCGAGTCCCCTGCCGATAAAATGCATCATGAGCTCCACCAGTTCATTCGCGTCGGTCATGAATTGGTCGGGTGCAAGTCCGGCAGTCACCAGCAAATTCGGATCCTCATATTTCTTTCCAATAAGTTTTTTGTCGCGGCGGCCCGTTCCCACCGAAACGATCAGCAGTTTATCGTCGCCGGTTTCCCAGTTCAGGTTGAAGCCCTTTAGTGTTGCGGCAAGAAACAGTTGCAGCGACGGATTGTTCATCATGCTCATGCCACCGTCAACAAAGATGCCCTTCTGGCCTGATCCCACATCCACGATTTCCGGCTCAAAATAGCTGGGCGCGGCCGTGCTGGCCCTTACGATGTCTTTCACGAGAAAGCGGTTCACCGAAAAGAAATGTCCGCGCGGGTTGTTGAGCACCGGCCAGGTGCTGAAGGTATCGAGCCGTTTAGTGACGGCGCAAAATCCTGTTTTATTGGAATCGTCGCCGAGCCTTGCATCGCCAAATATTCTTTCCAGTTCCTCCTTTAGCGGCGCCGCGTTGTATTTACGGTTGATGTAGAGTTGCTTGCCGAAGATATTCAGCCCGTTTTTATCACTGAATATTTTTTTGCCCAGCTCCTGGTACATCTTCTTGATTTCTGTAACTGATTTGCCGCCAATGGCCAGCAGTGCGGCAATGATGGAGCCGGTACTCGTGCCGCCGATGAGGTCGAAGTAATGATGCAGCCTGAATTCTGACGGAGGCATCATATCCTTGTGCTTTTCGGCAAGCGTTGACTCGATCTTTTCCAGGAACCCCAGCGTCAAAGCGCCGCGGATGCCGCCGCCGTCGAGTGACAAAATTCTTTTGGGCCCCTTGGCGTGGAGTCGTTCGTCGAGTGTTGCTGAGATAGGAAACATGGTGTTATGATTAAATGATTAATATTTGTTTGAAGCGCTTCTAATATTGATACCATAAATGTCAACATATTTTTCCTGCGGCGCATTATCGCCGCGCATACTCACGCGGATGATCTGCTCGATGCCATCACCTCTTTTCGGCCTCACCAGCATCGTTACTTTGCCGCTGCCCAGCTTGTCGCTGATGTTGTAATTCCTGTCAAGGAACGCACGCACGCTTTCGTTCATCGCATACGCTTCCTTTTCTTCTGCCGGCGTATTGTAATAACTCACAATCTTTATTCTGGCCTCTGCTTTTGAATACAACTGGTCATAAAGAACCTTCATTTGCGAGGCGTTTGCATTCTTCACTTCCAAATTGCCGGGGTTAACAGTAATGCGTGTAAAGAATTGCCATTCTTCGCCGGCAACAGGCTCCTTCTTGCTTTGCTGCGCATTCTTATCAGCCTGGACGGCCGCATTGTTGTAATCCTGTTGCTGCACGTTGACCGCAGACTGCGTCCAGCTTATGGCAAGATAATCGCGATCGAAAGGTGTGCCCTGGAACCTGTTAACGGCAATATCGGCACTCCGTTCGAGCGGCACGATCTTGTACACAGGCTGCACGCGTTTGCCGGCGTCAATGCGCATCGACGGGTATTTGTCGAAAAAGCTGTTGTGAGCGTAACTTATCTCCGGCGTGTACAAACGCCCCATAGAACCCTGTTGCTTTTGCAACTGGTTGGACTGGGTTGTATTGAGAAATGAAGAGGGCGCCAGCGGGAAATAAAACCTGCGGGTTATTTCGCGTTGCTGCGATACGTTGGCACTGGCTGTGGTGTAATATTCCCTGGCGGCATCCGTGGCCGTGCATGCCGATTCGTCGAGCGGCGCCGCCTCTGCCGCAGTATATCTTCCCGGTAAAATGCAAAATTGAAAGCCCGAGCGCGAAACGTTCCGCACAAATAATACGCGCGTTTCACCGTTAGCCGATACCACCACTTTATACACGCCATTTTTGCTGTACGCGTTTTGAATGGTATAAGTGGTGTAACTGGCAGGCGATTTTTCGCCCATCCATAATAGCCTGTCGCGTGTGTTCCAGGTGATGAACCGGCCGCTCCGGCTGTTCCATATTTCGTTTAAGGCAGATGGAAGACTTGCCGGCGGTATTGCCGACCATTCGGGCGCACGTGCAAAATACAGGCGCAGCACGGAGGCCGAGCCGGCGACACTGCCGGTGATCTTCAGTTGCTGGCCAAAAAGATCGTTTACCCATTGTTGAATGCTGGCCGATGCGCTGCGGCCGGAATCGTTGACCAACAGCATTGATGCGTTGACGCTGCTGTCCATTCTCGTCTGCACATTGAAGGTTGACGACAGCAGCTCGCTGAGCAGTTGCACGCTGTCTTGCATGCCGGGATCGTTGTACAACAATTCGAAAGCGGGTTTGGGCGCGACGGGTTCGCACCTCGTCAGCACCAATTCGTTGGTGGCAGCCAAAACCATTTGCCTGCTGGCAGTTTTATTATCCGCCCACGACACTTCAACGAGTGCGGGCCGGCCGGCCACCTCGCCAAATGGCGCAGTGAGCGTTGCCCTGTTGGCAGATTGGAATACGAGTGGAACGGTGCGTTGCTCAAGTGCAACGCTGCCGGTTAGCTCGTCATTGCCCTGCACGGCGCACGTATCTGTTGCGAAAGTGAAATTGAAAACCTGGCTGGCGGTACTGTCGGCATGTACAAACTTCACGGTTTCCAATTGCCATTTTTCGAGCCACGGCTTTCCAAACAACAGCAGCGCCAAAATAGCGGCCGTTAAAGCACCCATGGCCGTATACACCGTGGGGAATCGGCGCCTCGGTATGGGCCGGCCGTGGTTACCGCCCAAATGGGCAGCGGGCGTTTTATCAAGAAGGTTGTGCCAGTCGTCCCCTTCCTTTTTGTTGAGGTAGCGCACCAGCGGACCGTCATACACTTTTCCTTTTTTCCATCTTTCGTCGAACGCCTTTGCCTCGTTTTCAAAATGGTCGTACGATTGAGGATCATAGTTGTACAGCAGGTATTTGTTCGTAAGTTCCTGGATTCGTTTCTCCTCCTGGAAATACTCGTCGTTCTTATAAGCAAGATCGATACGCGCCAACACATCAAGCACCGTTTTCCTGGCGATCACTTCATTGTCGCGGCTCAGTTCCTTTAATAATCCGAGCCGTGTTGCTTCAGGAATAAACCCATCTTTCATCCAGGGCAATCTTACCAACTTCAGCAAGCGGGTAAAATTAACCGCCTGCAGGTTTCCGCGTGCCTCGGCCAGCGCGCGGCCGATCTCGATCATCATCTCCCAACGAAGCTTTGGATATACGGCGATGGCACAGAGCCATTGAAAAAGAAATTCGTCGCCTAAATATTCTTTGATTTGAGAAATCTTTTGATACCGCCGGTTGCCTGTTGAGTAATTCCCGGCGAGCGTTCGAAAGTGGTCCTGTTGCTGAAATTGTTTTTCAGTGATGGCCTGCACCAGCAGCAACTGACCCTGAATATCTGCGGGCATCACAACAAATCCTTTTGACAGCGCCTGCTCGCGCGGACCCCAGTCGCCATACGCCACGGGTGTGAGTATGGAGCGCATTTCCCACTCACCGACAAGTTTCATCTTTTCCGTTTCAAGCGCGGGCAAATGCGGATACAGCAATTGATGGCCGGTACCCAGCACCACCATCACATGATTCTTATACAGTTCACTCAGCCGCTGCAGCGAAATGCCCAAAGGATGCGCGGCATTGGTAAAACGTGTGAAATCGGTGAAGTAAAAGCGTTCCACATTCACATTTTCTTCCACGAGCAAATTGACGAGGTAATCGAACAAAGCGAGCTGCTGGCTGTTGTTGCCGGGCCTCTCCACCAGCAGTAAAAATTCCAGTTGCTTTGTGCGTTGGGAAAACACAAGCGAAGGCAGGCCGCCGGCGAGTATCTCCGATTTGATGCTTCTCTTGATATCCAACACCTGCGAATCATCTTCAATCCTCTTTCTCATGCCCCTGAAGAAGGTGTTCATTTCGGGCTCTCTTGCAATCAGCTCCATCTCGTTATTTTCGAGAGGTATGTCCACCCTGCCCGGAAATACTTCCTTTTCTGCCGCAATCAAATTCCTATCGGTAACCGAAATGATTTTCTTTCTGCGCCTGCTTTTGAGATATTGCCAAAGGGCGCCGGCGAATGGCAGCAGTAAAAGTGTGTACAACCAGGGATTAATAAATAAAGGAGGCGTAGGCGGCGGCCCGATCGAGGCAATTCTCAACGGGCTCGGCGGATCCACATAAAAGGTTAACGGCGAATAGAGGCTGCAATTGGATTGTCCGGAGGCAAGTACGTAATCGACCTGGTAGCTGCCGGCAGAGTCAATACGATAATGCAACTGCTCGGCCTGGTTGTGGATCGTATCTGCGCCATTGACTACCCACAGTGCACCTCGTGTTACGCCCGCGTTCCCACGCACAACGGGCCTGATGATGATCTCGCTGCCCCGCTGCAGGTTGCTTATATTATCAGGCACCAGTTGTTCGACCACCGCATCGCACACAAACAATTGCTGTTCCGTTACTGCCGATAATTTCCCGGTCTTTGCCCTCATCCTAACGGTCATCGTACCGCGCTGCAATGGCGATAGTGTAAAGCTGTTCAAACCGGCATATGCCCAGCCTTTCCCAATGTTCCATTCAATTTGTGCCTTTCCCGGATCGGCCGCCTCCACCAAAACCGTATCGGTGGGCAGGGCAACATTACCGGGCTGTGCGTTAACGAGCACTGTAAACTGCGCAGAAGGCTGATGAGGCGGCAACATGCTGTTCCAAATTATGCAACCTGTAATGATCAGCAGCAAGGCGGCGGCACAGGAGTAAAAAATAATTCTTTTTCGTTTTCGTGTCTTTGCTGCTTCATCATCGGAAGCGGCGGTCCGTTCCGCATACGCATCGAACACTTTATAAAAACGTTCCTGGTCCTGTTCGGAAGTGCAGAGCAGCGGCGCGAGCCGGTAACGAAGTGTGCGAATATCTTCAGTGCCGAAAGTGCCGGTAACTTTTAACAGCTCTATGTAATCGTCGGGCTTTATGACAAAGCCTTCCTTTTTCAAATGAGCGATCAGCTCTTCGAAGGGGAAGTGGAGGGATGCAGAACCTGTTGCCTGTGCAATATGAACAACAGTGGCCAAAATGTAACTTTGTTTTATTGATCAGCAAATCGAACCATGTCTTCCTTGCTCTTGAACAATGCGCTGAGGCTGGCGTCGTATAGTGTCCTGTCTTTTTCCTGGCTATAATTTCCGAGTTCGCCGTTATTCAGCAACCCGAATTTCTGCAGCACGTGTATCCAGTCGAGAAATTCGGAGGTGGCCGGTTTCTTACTGATCGCCTGCTGGCGGTAAGTAATGAACTGGTCGATGGCGCGCGAATAGCTTTCATCAGGTACTTCGCGGGTGTCGGGAACCTTCATTCTTGATTTGGTGATTTCCAGCAAGGTTGGTTTGTCGGGGAACGGTATGTGATAGAACACGCATCTTCTCAAAAATGCGTTGGGCAGATTCTTCTCTGAATTGCTGGTCATGATAACGATCATCCGGGCCTTCTGCGGTGGTCGAGGCACCTGCAAACCGAGTTCCCGAATGTCGAACGAAAAGTTTTCCATTTCGTTGAGCAAATCGTTGGGAAAATCGCGTGGCGCCTTGTCGATTTCATCAATCAGCACTACGCTGCTGCGCGGATCGTCATCCACCATCGTTCCATTTTCATTGGCAGCGTCTGTAAACTGGTTCAATTCCCATAATCTCGATACGGCCCCGCTTTTCTTTCCATGCGCCAACGCAATGGCGAGCCCCATTCCCCTCACTTCAATGAAATCTTCCGTTCGCTGGTTTGTTTTGCACCTGAAATGGCCAACGGCATCGTAATAATAAAAGAGATCGCTGGCAGTCGAGCCCGATTTGGTGTTAAAAACAAGCGGTGTTGGCAAAAATGGATAGAGATCATTTGTTGTTTGCTGCGCCAATTGATGGGCCACCCAAAAAGCAAGCTGTGTTTTGCCTGTGCCGGGCTCGCCGCTTACCACCAGCGGCTTATTAAGAGCAATGGCAATTTCTACCGCCTGTATGAGCGCCTCGGAAGCAATGTAACTGGCAGGCGAGGTATTGAGCGGGATGGAGGTGATATCAATATTTCTGTTCATGGCGGTAATTGTCAGCAGTTAAGAATAGAAATGATTTGCTCGTCCTTGTTGTTGATGCGTTCTATAAGTTGACGGATCTTTTCTTCGGCAATCTCCATGCGAAATTCGGGTGGCAGGTTCTGGAAGATTTCTTTGTAGAGTTTCCTGATCTTGAACTTGTCGGTCGTGAAATACTGATCCATCCAGCCTTCGAGGTGATCGCGGTTGATGGGGCCGAAGCGGTTGAAATAAATAGCCTGGAGCGATTCATCTTTAAGGCAATCTTTGAGCACCTGGATATGCTGCCTTGTTTTTTCCATGCTTTCGGGTTCATCCAGTTCATCCTGCAGGTAATAAAAGAAATACATTCTCTTGTTGAATGTTTCATCCCCGGCAAAGAGCAGGTTCAGTTCTTTGATGATCCTCGCAATGCATTTAATCTTCGGCTCATCGGTAAGCTCCACGTAATTGTCCATGGAAATAACGATGCAGGGAAACGGATACACTTCTGCGATGGCGCTTTTCAATTCTTCTCGGGAGGTTTTGACGATCTGTGCCTCCGGGTTCACACGGTCGTGCAGGCGGAAAAGAAAATTATACAGGTTCTTATCTTCCGAATCATTGGTGTAAAAATCAGTGAACGAAAAAGTGATGATCTTTTCTTCGGGTATGTGCATGGAAAAGATGGCACAGCGGTTGGTAAGATTGCCGGGAATGTCTTCTTCGTAACCGCTGCCAACAAAAAGCTGGAAGAGAGAACGCTGGCTGATCCTGTTTTGCTGGTAATTGAGGAATTGCTCATTGCGGTCGCAGCAATGCTTCCAGTTGGGATCAACATACTTGTTTTTTACATTGGGATCGGTCAACGCTTTTTTGATAATAGAGGCGGACACGGCCTGCACCAGGTCGATCGGGTGTTCAAAGAAGATGGGCGAATACCGTGATGCATCGTCTTTCAGTTCGTTCAGCATCTTCTGCTTGTATTCTTTTTCATCGCCTTCGTCCTGCACCAGCACATCCTTAGGCGCTGTTTTTTCGTTGGCGATATACACCCAAATGATCTTTCCCAGCTTTCTCGCTGTTTCATATTCAAGATGGGTGAAAGAAAGGTGGCGGCTGTTGCTGTTGTTGATGTCCGGGGCTATCGATCCGTATTTGTTAGCGAGCAGGAGAATATAAATATCGCAGGCGGCCACATCCTGCAGGCACTTGTCGAGCGTGTACATTCCATCTGCAATGTAGATTTCCATTGCATTGAGCAGGAAGGTTTCCCGGAAATGGTTCAATAATGTAATGATGGCATCACGGTAGGTCTCCAGGTCCGAAAAAGTCGACGACAGGTAAGTTTTGTAGTTAGCCATGGTCAAGGATATGGGCTAACTGAATATACGAATTATTTCAGCGATCCTGTGAAACCGTTATTACCGGGGGCAAAGTCGGGCTCAAAGCGGCTTTATGCGGATGTTCCTGAACTTCAGCACCGAGCCGTGGCCCAGGAATCCAATGTGCCCTTTATCCCTTTTAAGGCCCGGGTGGTCGCGCTTATCGGCTGTGCCATGGTCGCGGGCGTCCTGTATGTCGCCGTCAAGGATCACTTCACCGTTAAGGATCACTTTGATCTTCGTTCCTTTCACGATCACTTCTTCGCTGTTCCACTGGCCAACCGGTTTCAGGTATCCTCTTTTGGCCGGGATCACCCCATACACTGATCCATGGTACTGGTAAATGTGCAGGTCCTTATATATTTCGGCATCGTTGTCGAGGATTTGCAGTTCCATGCCCTCGTATGCCGCGTCGCCTTCGAGTGGCGCCCTGATCCCGAGCCCGTTGTTGGCGCCGGGGGTAAGCAGGAAGTCGAAGCGGAAATTGAAATCGCTGTACTCATCTTTCGTGTAAAGGTTGCCACCGCCACCTCCTTCCGAGGGTCTTATCACCAGTTCATTGTTCTCCACCACATAATCTTTTTTATTGCCCACCCACTGGTCGAGGTCGGAACCGTCAAAAAGTATTTTGAATCCTTCTTTCTTTTCTTCTGCCGGTAATTCAAATGGCTTTGAAGAAGGAAGTTCCCTGATGTATAAGTTGCGGTAGGCCACATTTGTGCCGTGCGCCTGCAGTTCTATTTGTTCTTTGGGGAATATCGGCATGCTGCGGTCCCAGTAATTTTCCAGCACCACGTTGTCAGTAACCAGTTGGCCGTTGAGGTAAACGGTGACCTTGTCGTCTTTCATGATGATGCGGAAATTGTTCCATTCGCCCACAGGGTTATCGGCTACCACCAATGGCTTGCTTACGTGTTTTTCATTGTTGTACAGTCCGCCGGAGCCCACCTGCGCGCCCACATCGTGGCGCGAAGTGTCCCATATCTGCACCTGCGGTGTGCCACGAAGATAAATGCCTGCATCGCCTTCCGGAGTTATTTTCCAGTCAACGAGCATCTCGAAATCGCCGTATTGTTTTACGGTAGCCAGATTGTCGCCATGGCCGGTAAACATCAGCAAGCCGTCTTTCGCCTCCCATCCTTCTTTTACTTTCTCGTCAGCTTTTTTCTGTGCGGCGTCCAGTTCTTTGGCCGTCATCTTTGACCGTTTGATGGGATTTTCCACCAATCCTTTCCATCCGCTGAGGTCCTTGCCATTGAACAGGGGAACGAATCCTTCGCCTGCGGGCATTTCGTCGAGATGTTTTTTAATGGCCTGCCTTTCGTACTGACTGTCGCGGCCATTGAGCAGTTCCGATACTTTTTGCAGCAGCTCATGAACATGCTGGCCATTATATTCAGGATGTGCAAGCGCGGTACGCATCACCGCATAGGCAGCGTCGTGCTTAAGCGACTGGTCATCCAAATATTTTGCTGCAAATTCCAGTGAAAGGTAAGTACGGTTCCTGCCGGCTTCCTGCAAAACCCTTTTGCGCTGGGCATCGTTGGCGGCAAGCGACATCGCTTCCTCGAGCATTACCACTTTCTGGTCTTCAGGAAAGTCACCGTTCTCGATGATGCTGATGTATCCATCCACCGCATTGTTTTTGTTGGTGGCAGAGTTGTCGGCTATCTTCAGCAGCATTGATGCAGACCGTGTGTCTTTGTTTTTCGACAGTGCCGATACCACGGTGGATTGAGCGTTCGAACCGCCGGTGGAGTAAATTTCGTCAACAACCCTGAGTGCCGCCGGTCCGCCAATAGCAGCGAGGGTGGGCACGAAAAGATATTTCTTATTGCCGGGTACATTGTTCATTTCGCCGGTGATGGCTGAAATGCGTTTAATAGTATCCGTTATACCCGCCGAGGCCATGGTCACCGCGTCCTGGATGTACGGGATGTCGTTGCCCGTTAAACTCGTCAGCAGCGAATAAAGTTGTTTGAGATCTTGTTGATTGACAACGGAGGGTAATGCTTTAAGTGCCGCTTCCCTGGTTTCCGCATTTTTACTGTTGATGAGAGAAAATACCTTTTTGGACACTCTCTCGTCGCGGCGCGCTGCAGCAACTTCGAGCGCAGCAATAGCGCCTTTTGGTGGCATCACGTCGATCTTATCTGATAATGCCACAAGGTCCTCGTCGTCCATCCGCAGCATCACCTGCTTTACCACTTCCACGTCTTCGGCATTGCCTTTTTGCAAAACTGCGGTCATTAACTCAAGTTCGGCAGGGCCGTGCATCAGCTTTCCAACGGCTTTAATAGCGGCGTGCCTCACCGATGAATCTTTATCATTTAAGGCATAATCGTCGAGCGAAGTGGCTATATTTTCATCTTTGGCACCTGCGAGGTAATTGATGATCTGAACCTTTGCTTCGGGCGATGCTGATTTGAGCTGCGACAACCATTGTTTGTCCGTTGCGTTGCTGCGAAAACGTTCCGCTAATTTCAGCGCCGCGCCACGATATTTAATGTCGCCATCTTTCATGGCCTTTAACAGCAGCGACATCGTTTTGCCGTCATTGAATTCAGAAAGCATCGTGAGTGCGGCAATACGGGCGTGCGTTTGTTTTGCAGCGGACGCTTCGCTCATCATTTTGCCGGCGAGTTTTGCCGCTTGTTTTTGCTGTCCGCCTGCAGCCAACTGCTGAAGATATTGCACGTAATAAGATGCGGCATCGGTGGTATCATAAGTGTAGCCTGCTTTTTTAGCTGCTGCGTGCAGTAGTTCGGCAGAAGAAGGATTGCCGATGCGCGCCAAAGCGTAAGCAGCAATTTTACGGAGAGATGCGTCCCCGCTTTTGTGAGCGGTTTCGATAGTGGCGGCGGCTGGCGCATAACGCATGTGGCCCAATGCTTCGATGATGGGTGCACGGGTTCCGGCCGTGGCAGAGGAATATGCTTTCAGCAGCATGTCGCCGCCTGCCTGGGTATTGATGGCAGCGATCGCCCTTGTAGCCGGGCCCGATAACCTTTCATTATTAATATACGGTTGGAGAAATGACAGCGCAGCGTCGTTGCCAATCAGTTCGAGTTGCTTGATGAGAAACTGCCGGCTTACATCGTCGCCCACCTCGTCAAGTGCCTTGCCATAAACGTTTATTGCTGTTTTTCTTTGGTCTCCTTTTCCGGAGGTGAGCACGTAGTTGGTGTATGCACCGATTGCAAATTCAATGGCAGTGTTATCGCCCTTTCCCGGCGCGGCGAGCATGCGCGCCATTTGCAGGAGTCCTTCTTCGCCGAGCGATTCGAGCTGCTGCACGTTCAGGTCATTCAACTTGCTGTTGTCGGCAGGAAATTTTGCCAGCACGTCCGCAATCTTCGTTGACACCGTGCGCTGGTCGTTCGACTGTTGTGCCATCGACACCGCGGGCAACAGGAAAAGGAGAAAATATATAACAGGTTTCATACGCTAATTGACAGTTAATAATGATTTGGTGAACACGTTACATTACCCAGGGTTCCCTGGGAGGCGGATCGACCATCCTGTTGGCCTCTTCGTCGTCAACAAATAGCTGTGCCACGGGATCGTACTTGAGTGATCGGCCCAACTGAAGCGCAGTTTTGCCAAGGTTGACGAGTGTGCAGGAGCGGTGACCGTTCGATTCGTTTAATGCGAATGTTTTGCGGTGTTTTACGGCTTCGATGAAATCGGTGACCTGTGGATCGGGATCGGGGAAAGAAGCGAGCTTCTTTTCGAGGTCGGGAATGTCGGAGCGGAAACCCGGATATAATTTTCCTTTCGGTCCTTCGATATAAGGAACGTTCACATCCTTTGCTTCGCCGTCGAGAACGATCTTGCAGCCGTCTTCGTAAGTGAATTCAATTCTTCTGAAGGTGCCCACCGCATCGGAGTGTTGCTGTTCGGCATCTATCTCCACGAACACGGGTGAAGTTTCATCTTTTCCTAAGAAATATTGAATAGGATCGAGGTAGTGCTGTCCCATATCGCCCAGTCCGCCGCCGTCATAGTCCCAGTAGCCGCGGAAGGTTTGGTGTGTTCTGTGAACGTTGTAAGGCTTGTAGGGTGCGGGGCCGAGCCAGCGGTCGTAGTCGAGGTGTGCTGGCACCGGTTGCGGCTGCAGGTTGGTTTTGCCGACCCAGTAAAATTTCCAGTCGAACCCGGTGTGCCTGCTCACGGTCACTTTCAGCGGCCATCCGAGGAGTCCGCTCTGCACGAGTTTTTTGATGGGCTTAACGGTGGTGCCCATGCCATAAAAATTATCTTCGAAACGGAACCAGGTGTTGAGGCGAAAGATGCGGCCGTTTTGTTTTACGGCTTCTATCACGCGTTTGCCCTCGCCGATGGTGCGTGTCATCGGCTTTTCGCACCAGATATCTTTGCCGGCGCGTGCCGCATCGGCGGCCATGGTGCCGTGCCAGTGCGGCGGTGTGGCGATGTGGACGATATCCACTTCGGGAAGCTGTATGAGTTCGCGATAATCTTTGAATGTTTTCACTCCTTTGCCGATCATGCCGGCGGCCTCTTTCATGTGGTTGGTATCCACATCGCAGATGGCAACAACGCGGGTGCCGGCGTAAGGGATGTGCCCCTTACCCATCCCGCCCACGCCAATGATCGCCTTCGTGAGCTGGTCGCTCGGTGCGAGGTAGCCTCTGCCAAGCACGTGCCGCGGCACGATGGTAAAACCTGCGGCCACAGCAAAAGAGTTCCTGATGAAATTCCGCCTTGATTGATTGTTCATGAGTATTACAATAAATTTAAAGTCTTAAGCGGCATCGAGGTAAGCGGTAGAAGAATCCACAATATAGCTTTATTCATTAGTATAAAGAAACACATCGGGGTGCATGGTGTACAACCGGTATTGTTTCCCATCGAACACCACGACGGGGCTCGAATGGTCGCCCTCCACAATGGGATTGCCGGGATATTTTTTCCAGTGAAGCAAATCGTCGGAAACCGCCACGTTCGACGACCAGGGCGATGGTTTTGACACCCATCCCGGATCGGCAGTGGCGTGATAGAACATGTAATACCTGCCCTCGTATTTCACTACCTGGTCGGCGGCAACTGCCCCCAGGTCAAACTTCTCCGGTCCCGGTTGGAGCACGGGCTCGTCCTGTATATTCTTCCATGTCCTGTGATCGCTCGAGGTTGCGCACCAGATGCCCTCGTCGTTTCTTTCGTAAAACAAGTGCCACTTGCCATCTTCCACAAAAATAACCGGCGTACCATAAGGACCCGGAATGGTGTCGCCATTCGTTTTTATAATAACCAAATCTCCCTGCTCCTCCCATTGTATACCATCGTTTGAAGTGAGGTAGTGCGCCACGTCGTTTGTTCCTTCGGCGTACATGTAATAAGTACCGGCATCTTTCCACACCATCATATCTTCTGTCCATTTTTCGCTGAAAATCGGATTGCCCGCATAGCGTTCCCAGTGTATGCCGTCTTTAGATGTGGCGTAACCCAAATGCTTAACAGCGGTGTCGACGTCGCCGGTAAAACCGGTATACCACAACTTATACAAGCTGTCGTCCTTCAAAATAAATCCCCTTTCGCGGATGCTGCGGTCCCACGCTGTTGAATCACCCGCCGTGAACACGGGATTGCTTTCGTAGGGCTCGAACTTTATCATGGCATCGGGAAAGAGATTATCGGCCGCTTTTTTATCGGCGCAGGAGAATAAAAAGAAGGCCGCTGTTATGAACAGCACGCAGCGATATCCTGTCATATAGTTTTGCGGCGCTTTTGAGGCGCGGCCCATGAAGATAGGGAAAGAAATGTTTTGCCCCGGCGTTAGTACGTGTACGTTTTGATAACCATGCTGCCATCGGAAGCAACTGCTTTGTCTTCCGTGAGCCTGTTTTCCTCGTCAAATACGTAGGTATGGACGATCGAGGCCGTTTCACTTCCATTGGTGATGGTTTGCTTTGTTGGAAGCTGTTTCGGCAAATACATGTAGGTGGGTGCAATGGCCACGGTGTTGAGAATAATCTTTTCGTACTCGTATGTGATGATGCCGTCTTCACCCGCTTCCGAAACAAGATTGCCGCCCTGGTCGTAAGTGTAGGTGGTAGCCGACCACATCTGCATCTCGCCGTTGATCACGTCAAACAGTTGTACGGCGATCAGTTGTTTGGCTTCATTGTAGAAAAACTTTTGCACCAAAGTGTCGCCTTCGTTGTTGTACTGAACGGTGCTATCCACAAGTCCCATTTCATTGATTACCGCATCATCATGAATCACCACTTCGTTGGAGTTGTAGATGTCGGTTGTTACGAGGTTGTCGCCGGAATAACCATACACGAACTTATCACCCGGATGTTCGCTGTTCACTAGGCTGGTGAGCCGGTCCGACTCATCGTAAGAAAGAACAAAGGTCGCAACGGTATGTTCACCGGTCGAAGAGGTGTAGTCTTCGGTATAAGTTTTCACCTTGTTGGTGGGCTTCGGGCTGCCGGGAAGGTCTTCGCTCACTTCTTTCTGGCAGGCCACGAAGGGAAGAAGGATGGCAACGAGGAGGGCTTGGTAAAGAGACTTCATAAATAAGGGCTCGGTGTAAAATTTTCGAAAAATAAGCATTAAATGCCGGAAATACTAACGCAGCTTGCGACTGGATGGACTAAATTTCCTGCAACATTTATCCTCATCATCCGTCACATAAGCAGTGGAGCATCAAAACGGACAATACGGCACGGAACAACTGCTGGTTCAAAGCATACTGGACGGAAATAAACAGGCATTTACAATATTGATTGAAAACACTGAAAGATTGGTGGCCGGTATCGTTTGTAAAATGATAACGAACACCCACGACCAGCGTGACGTGGCACAGGAAACCTACCTGAAGGTGTACAACAGCCTGCCGGCGTTCGGGTTCAGGTCGAAGCTGTCTACCTGGGTGGCCGCCATCGCCTACAATAGCTGCGTTGATCACCTGAGAAGGAAAAAAGTTCTTTACGCCATGGAGGCAATCAACGAAGAGGCTGTCGAGAATGGGGATGCGGCTGTGTTTCGGGACAGATCGGCGTTGCTGCAAAGTGCGATCGGCAGGTTGCCCCCGGTTTACCGAACGCTGATCGTGATGTTTCACAACCAGGAAATGAGCTATGAAGAAATTGCAGAGATAACGCGTATGCCCGTGGGCACCGTCAAAAACTATTTGTTCAGGGCCAGAAAAACCCTGAAAAATGCACTGTTAATGAACTATCGAAAAGAAGACATATGAGTGATCAGCATCTGACTGAAGAAGAACTGCAGGAATTTGGGCTTGACGAGGCGAGCATTACCAAAGCCGCATCTGCGCACCTGCATGCCTGCCAGGCGTGCAGGGAACAACTGGCAGCATACAGGCAATTGTTTGCTGAAATAGAAAAGCAGCCGGCAACTGCATTTGATTTTGACGTAAGTGAAGCGGTGATGGAGAAGTTGCCCGGGCGCAAACGGATAAAGTTTAGCCTTTCATTGTTTATGCTGATAGCCGTGCTGATGATCACGGCGGCGGTGATATTGTTGTTTGGCGAAGAAATGAGCAACCTGTTTAAAGGAATTGACTGGCTGGTGCCGGTGTCGATTTTGATTTCAGTGATAACGGCTGCCGCCGGCCTTGCGTACGATCTCTATAAAAATTATAAAGCCAAAATAAAACTGATAACTTCTTTAC
>CBIGXK010000041.1:0-17008 GCA_966193805.1 uncultured bacterium
CTTCGAGGGAAATGTCGACCATTTTTTCGAGCACAGCAGGCGCATTGTAGCCTTTATCGATATCGTCCTTTCTTTTGATCACCTGCACACCGCGGCCGTCGTAGCCGCCTTCCGCGATTTTATGCACGGCGGGCAGGAACGATGTATGCTGTGCCAGCTCGTCCAGGTTTTTTGTGATGATAAATGAAGGAGACGGAATATTAAGCTGTTTGTAAAATTCTTTTTGTTCGATCTTGTTTTTGATGATGCGAAGCGCTGCCGGTTTGGGATAGATGACCACGCCTTCCGCTTCAAGCTTTTCAAGTGCCTCCACGTTCACCGATTCTATTTCGATGGTGAGCGCGTCGAGATCTTTTCCAAAGTGGTAAACGTCGTCGAAATTTCGGATGTCGCCCACTGTGAAATGGTGGCACAGGTGCGCCGCCGGGCATGCCGGATCGTTTTCGAGTACATATGTTTGCACAGGGTAGTTGGCGGCTGCCTGCAGCAGCATCCTGCCCAACTGTCCTCCTCCCAGAATTCCGGCTTTAACCATATCAAAAAATTCGGGCAAATATAATCAAGTGAAGAAAGTATTTTAACTTTATCGCTCGATGCGGCCCGATTATCCCCATAAAATTTTCACTGACCACCGGGTCACGTACTGCCTCCTGATGATTGCGCTGGCAATGGATACGTTAATGTTCTGATCGCACGCTTTCTCCATCATTTATTTTCTGAACACAAAAATTAACGATCATGCCTATCGCTACGACCGCGGAAACCCAGTCCGCTGTACAAAAAGATTTTCTTCCGCTGCTGGGAACCGACTACGTTGAATTCTATACCGGCAATGCAAAGCAGGCCGCACATTTTTATAAAACCACATTCGGTTTCCAGTCTGTTGCCTACGCCGGACCAGAAACCGGCATGCGCGACAAGGTGAGCTATGTGATTGGCCAAAACAAACTGACATTCGTTCTCACCACTTCTCTTCGCAATGATGACGACATCGCTGCTCATGTATTCAGGCATGGCGACGGTGTGAAGTGCCTGTCGCTGCGCGTGGAAGATGCCGAGAGCGCGTGGATCGAAACCACCCGGCGCGGTGCGGTGAATTACCTCGAGCCCCTGCGCCTCACCGATGAATTTGGCGAAGTGGTGATGAGCGGCATCCTCACCTATGGCGAAACCGTTCATCTTTTTATTGAGAGAAAAAATTACAGCGGTCCCTTCATGCCGGGGTTCGTGAAATGGGAATCTTCCTGCAACCCATCGCCAACCGGTCTTCTTTATGTTGATCATTGCGTGGGCAATGTGGGGTGGGGCCAGATGAACCGCTGGGTTAAATTTTACGAGGACGTGATGGGTTTCAAAAACATCCTGACGTTCGACGACGATGACATTTCCACGGAATACTCTGCGCTGATGAGCAAGGTGATGAGCAATGGCAACGGCTTCGTGAAGTTCCCGATCAATGAGCCGGCGGAAGGAAAGAAAAAATCGCAGGTGGAGGAGTATCTCGATTTCTACCACGGCGAGGGCGTGCAGCACGTGGCCATCGCCACGTCAAATATCATTGAAACGGTGAATATGCTCCGCGACCGGGGCATTGAGTTTTTGAAGGTGCCCGGCAATTATTATGACCACTTGCCGGAAAGGGTGGGAGTGATAGACGAGGAGCTGGCTCCCCTGCGGGAGCTGGGCATACTGGTTGACCGCGATGAGGAGGGTTACCTGCTGCAGATCTTCACCAAGCCATTACAGGACAGGCCCACATTGTTCTTCGAGATCATCCAGCGCAAAGGGGCGAAGAGTTTTGGCAAGGGCAACTTCAAGGCGCTTTTCGAAGCGATCGAGCGGGAACAGGAGCGCAGGGGGAATCTTTGAGAGAAGACGGGAGACGGTAGATGATTTTAACTTTTAGGTTTTGCCAGATAACAACGTTTCCCCCGCTGGCGGGGGTGGCGCCGAAGGCGACGGGGGTGGACCGGTAATCAGCAAAGGCGTGGAAACTCTCCCGTTTTACGTTCTTCACATCTGTATATAAACTAATTTCTTAACAGAATTTTTCTGTGGTAATTTCGTTTAAAAGCCGAGCCAGTTACCTATTCATGAAGCACCTGTTTTTTCTTTTCATAGTGATCGCATCTTTCTCCCCCGCCAGCGGCCAAACCGCTGCTCCTTCATTCAATTTCATTGAATATCAACGCTCTTTCCCGCGTATCAGTGAAGCATTGAGAAGAAAGGAAGATGCGCTGAAAATGCAATTCAGGGAGCAGAAGCTGGAATGGCCCGCCCGAAACATCTACATCCGCTCCTTCAAATACGACAGTGAGCTGGAGGTTTGGGTAAAGCCGCAGGGCGAGAACAAATACAAGCTCTTTAAAACGTACAAGGTCTGCGCCCTGGCGGGAACACTGGGCCCCAAGCGCATGCGCGGCGACTACCAGGTGCCCGAGGGCTTCTATTACATCAACGAGTTCAACCCGCGGAGCGCCTTTTACCTGTCGCTGGGGCTCAACTACCCGAACTCTTCCGACCGCATGCTGGGCGATTCACTTCAGCCGGGAGGCGACATCTACATCCATGGCAAATGTGTGACAACGGGCTGCATCCCGATCATGGATTCACAAATCGAGGATCTTTACATCCTCGCGGCCCATGCACATAACCAGGGCCAGGATTTTATACCGGTACATATCTTCCCGGTTAATTTCAAAAAAGACAAAAGCAGCGCGTACCTCGCCAGGTACCTGCGGCAGTTTCCGGAATATACCACACTGTCGAACGAACTGAAACAGGCATATTATTACTTCGAGAAAACGAAAAAGCTTCCGCTGATCATGATCGACGGCAAGGGAGAATATATTGTGGGCAATGCGCCCCCGGTTGAGGAAGAAAAGGATAAAAAACAAGAGCCGGTAAAGAAGCAGCGAAGGCCCATCCGGGAATTCGATGACAGCGAATTGGCGAAAGTGGTGGACGTTCTTCCCGTGTACCCCGGCGGCAACGAAGGGTTCCAGCAGTTCCTGGACAAGGTATCCAGAGATATGTCGGCGCACCTGAAGCCGCACCAGTCGAAAACCTATGTAATGGTAGAATTCATCATCGACAAAGAAGGTGCTCCGGCCTACGCGAAAGTGATTATGGGTGGCAATGACGAGATGAACGATCTGCTGCAGGAACGATTTGAAAATATGCCAAACTGGAAGCCTGCAACGAGACGTGGCGAAAATGTGGCGATCAAACTGAAACAGTCACTCGAAATAACCCGGTAACGCTACCGGGCCTTCAGGCCTCTTTAGCCGGGACCATTAGATGATATCCATCGCCTTTGCGAAGAAAGTACACACGAAGGGGAGTGTCATGGTGACCATCTCGCCTTTAAACTGAAGTACAAGAAAAAATGTTATGACCGAAAGGAAGAAGAGAATCCAGTATAGGGTGGTATTCTTTTTGGTATTATCCATTTCTAAAATTTACGCGTTTTTAAATTTACGCGAAAATAATGCAAAAACATACATTCGCAATATTTAATAAATTCGTGTCCGCTTTCAACTGAAAATTTGAAGATCCATTTTTACATACGTTATTATACTAAACCGGGTGAGTCGCTGCATGTGGTGGGCAATATCGTTGAACTCGGCAACTTCGACACCAGGGAAGCACTGCCTTTGGACTATCTCGATCACGAATTCTGGCACGGCACCATCGAGGTCGAGGCCTCACGCGTGACCAAGATACATTACAGCTATGTTTATAAAAACGACCAGGACGAACTGATCCAGGAAGGAGGTCACGACCGCATCGTTGATATTTCAAAAACGGGTATAGATGAAACAGAACTGATCGACACCTGGAACTTTCCCGGTCAGTTTGAGAACGTTTTTTATTCCGCACCCTTCACCGATGTGCTGCTGAGAGAAAACGAAACGAAATTCAAGAGCAAACCACCGAAGGCGTTTACCCACATCTTCCGCGTGAAGGCCCCGCTCCTCAAAAAGAATGAGGTCATTTTTCTTTCCGGCAACGACACGGTTACCGGCAAATGGAACACGGAAGAAGTGCTGCTGCTGACCAAAGAGAAGGAGTGGTGGACGATAAAAGTGAATTTAAAAGCCGGATCGTTTCCCCTCATCTATAAATTCGGGATATATAATATCAGCGACAAAAAAATTGTTGCCTGGGAATCCGGCGACAACCGCGTGTTGAGAACAACATTGCAGCGAAAAAAAATAACGATCGTTCACGACGGGTTCGTTTGGCTGCCCAATACCACCTGGAAAGGCGCCGGGGTAAGCATTCCCGTATTTAGCCTCCGCAGCAAAAACTCTTTCGGCGTTGGCGAATTCACCGACCTCAAACTATTAGCAGACTGGGTACGCAAAACGCGGCTGAAGCTGATACAACTGCTACCTGTAAACGATACCATCACCACGCACACGTGGAAGGATTCTTACCCATACTCGTCCATTTCGGCATTTGCGTTGCATCCGCTGTATCTGAACCTCGAAGCCGTTGCAGGTAAGCATGGCGCACACTTCATCAAGCCACTGCGTAAAAAGCAAAAGCAGTTGAACGATCTGACAGAAGTGGATTACGAACAGGTGCTGAAGTTCAAACTCTCAGTGGCCTTCGAACTGTTTGAATCGCAGAAAGAAAAATTTTTTGAAGACAAAGACTTCCAGGAATATTTTGAGGACAACCGCGACTGGCTGGTGCCGTATGCCGCATTCTCGTACCTGCGCGACAGGAACGGAACGGCCGACTTCACCCAATGGAAACTGTACAGCAGTTACAACAAAGAAGCCATAGAGAAATACGTTTCTCCAAAAGCGAAGCATTACAACAACATTGCGTTCATTTACTTTCTCCAATATCATCTTCACCTGCAATTGAAAGATGCAGTGGATTACGCCCACAAAAACGGCGTGATCATCAAAGGAGACATTCCCATTGGTGTAAGCAGGCAGAGCGTTGAGGCGTGGATGGACCCTGAACTGTTCCAGATGGACAGGCAGTCCGGCGCGCCACCCGACGATTTTGCGGTGAAAGGACAAAACTGGCAATTTCCCATTTATAACTGGGAGCGCATGGCGGAGGATGGATTCGCATGGTGGCGCCGGCGCTTCGAACAGATGGCTAAATACTTCGATGCCTTTCGCATCGATCACATCCTCGGCTTCTTTCGCATATGGACCATTCCCATCGAATCGGTGCAGGGCATTATGGGACATTTCGAACCCGCACTGCCGGTTCACGTTTATGAATTTGCACAACGCGGCATGTGGTTCAATTACCACCGCTTCTGTAAACCCTACATCACGGATGCGGTATTATGGGAACTGTTCGGACCGAATAAAGAAAAGTTTCTTCCGTTCCTGCAGCCAACGGGCAGTCACAGCTACGAACTGCTCGACGAATTTGACACACAACGGAAAGTGGAAAAATATTTCAGTGAACGCGAGAGCAATGCTGAAAACGACCACATACGAGATGGCCTGTATGAACTGATCTCGAACGTGATCTTGTTTGAGGTAAAAAATTCCAACGGCCACCAGTTCCATTTCAGAATATCGATGGAGGATACCACCACCTTCAGGCACCTCGACTGGAACATGCAGCAGCAATTGCGCAGCATGTACATCGATTATTTTTATCACCGCCAGGATGAATTCTGGAAAAAGCAGGCGCTCAAAAAATTGCCTTCCCTCAAGCGTTCCACCAACATGCTGATTTGCGGCGAAGACCTGGGCATGGTGCCAAGGCCCGTGCCCTATGTGATGAACCTCCTCGGCATCCTTAGCCTCGAGATACAGCGCATGCCGAAAGATATGAACCAGGAGTTCTTTAACCCGGCCAACGCGCCTTATCTGTCGGTAGTGACGCCGTCCACACACGACATGAGCCCGGTCAGGCTTTGGTGGGAGGAAGACAAAACGATTACACAGAAATTTTTCAATACACAGTTGGGACAAACAGGCAACGCCCCCGAAACCTGTGAACCCTGGATCAGCAAGGCAGTGATCCTTCAACACCTGCATTCTCCTGCCATGTGGAGCATCTTCCAATTGCAGGATTTGCTGGGTATGGATGATACGGTAAGAAGGACAGACTACCAGTCTGAAAGGATCAACATTCCCGCAATCACCTATCATTACTGGCGGTACCGGATGCATCTTCCGCTCGAGCAACTGCTGAAAGAGGACCGGTTCAACGAAGAGCTCAGAAATTATGTTGAAGCGAGCGGCCGATGAAGATTCGCTACTGGAAATATGAGCTTCCGTTCGTTTACCCGTTCACCATTTCGCGCGGAACAAAAACCCATCAGCCTACATTTATTGTTGAGCTTGAACATCTCGGGATTAAGGGTTACGGAGAAGCACCCGCCATTACCTACTACAACGTCCCCGTAGAAAAGATGATCAGCGATCTTGAAGCGAAGCGGGTATTTATCGAGAAATATGCCTTTAACGAACCGGAGCGCTATTGGCACTACCTGCATCACCTTTTCCCCGCCAACAGCTTTTTAGTGTGCGCCCTCGATATCGCGGCGTGGGACCTGTATGGAAAGATGCGCCGCCAACCGCTTAGCAGGCTTTGGCAATACGACGCAGAAAAGGCGCCGCTGACAGATTACACCATCGGCATCGATACCATTGAAAAGATGCTCGCCAAAATGGAGGCAAAGCCGTGGCCCATCTACAAAGTGAAGCTGGGGACGGAAGAAGACATCGGCATCATCAGGGCCATCAGGGAGCGAACCACCGCGGCCATACGGGTGGATGCAAATGCGGGATGGACGCCCGATCAGGCATTGACAATCATCGCCATGCTCAAAGACCTCGGCGTTGAATTAATTGAACAACCCATTGATAAAGACAACCGGGAAGGAATGAAACTGCTGCACGGACAGTCGGCAATTCCTTTGATCGCCGATGAATCCTGCGTGGCAGAAAGCGATGTAGCGAAATGCGGGGAATATTTCGATGGCATAAATATCAAATTAACGAAGTGTGGAGGAATTACACCGGCCAGGCGCATGATCATGACCGCAAGGGAGCTGGGCCTCAGCATTATGCTGGGAAGCATGAACGAGTCGACCATTGGCACTGCGGCTGTTGCGCATTTAATGCCCGCCGTGGACTATGTTGATGCCGACGGTCCGTTATTGCTGGCCAATGACTTAGCCACAGGGCTGACCTTTAGTGAAGGCAGGGTTACCGTATCCGATGCGCCGGGCCTGGGAATCGTCCCGGCCCTGGAATAACATTAAAATACTGATAATTCTGCATGGTGAAATTCCGTCATATTAAGTTTCGGTATATTTATTGCGTCAACTGCCCATTGAAGAACTATAATCTTTGATGAAAGTTATGCGAAAGACTTTTTACTATTTACTGGGCATTCTGATTATTGCTGGTACTATCTACTCCTGTAAAAAGCATGTAATACCCTCGGCCCCCCAACAACCGCCTCCCGAAGAACATCCCGAACCTGCACCGATTGTGAAGCTTGAAGAAACTGAACCGCCGGTGCTGACGGCAATAGTTGACAGTATTAGCGACAACGTCCATGGCTATTATGAGTCGTTGCCCGCGCGTTACAGCGAGAGCAAAGAAACCTATCCGACCATCATCGATTTTCATGGCGGTGGCCAGTATGGAGATGGTAATGAAGATCTTCATAATATATTAAAACTGGGCATTCCCAAACTTATCAGTCAGCAACTGCTTCCTCCTTCATTCACTGTTAACGATGAAAAATTTTCGTTTATCGTGATTGCGCCGCAACTGGCAAAAAAGGTGGCGAACGTTGAAGTGCTGAACATTATCGACTACGTGCTGGAAAAATACCGCGTGGATACAACACGGTTATACATTACAGGATTCAGTCTTGGTGGCAGGCAGGCATCGAATTACGCATCGCTGCGGCCCGAAAAATTTGCTGCCATGGTAACGTTTGCCGGTTTACCGCAGATCGATGACGACCTTCAAACCAAATGTCAGACAATGGTAGATGCCAGGCTTCCTGTGTGGCATTTTCATAACAGGGACGATTCAGCCTGGGCCTATTCAGAGGCAGAGGAATACATTCGTGTTTTCAATAGCCTCAGCCCGGCGATACCCGCGCGCTTTACCACTTTTGATGTTGGACAGGGAAAGAGCCATCATGACTGCTGGACGCGGACCGTTGATCCGGCATACAAAGAAGACGGAAAGAATATTTACGAATGGATGTTGGGTTATAAGAGGGAGTAGGGAGTGGGGAGATTTTAGATTACTGGTTATTTGTTTATTGGTTGCTGGTTTATTCTCATTTCTCTGCTTCGGGTGATGCTTCTTTTACCGTTTCCACTGTTTCTGATTCTTCATTTTCTTCGCGTGTTCTGAAGTAATTTCCAAAGATATCGGCAATGTTTTTCGATGAATACACTCTCGTAAAATCGTTATTGCTGAAAGCGATGATGGTTACGCCGTCATCGGGCATCCTGTAGAATGCGGTGCGGTTACCGTGCCACCATCCGTTGTGGTAAACAAACTTCTTACCGCTCTTCAATTCAAACATTCTCCAGCCCAATCCATAATTATTGATGCCAGGTTTTTCATAGCTGTATCCCTTGAATGCGGAGTCGAGCGTTGATTGTTTGAAGAAGGTACCGGCATACAGCGCGCGATCCCATTTGAGCATGTCTCTGGGCGTGCTGTAAACGTTCTTGTCGCCATACACCTGGTCGAGATAGTCGAATGCGTAGGGGCGGCCGCTCGAGAAATAGGATTGCAGAAAGCGCGCGCTGTCGGCCATCGTAAAGATGTAGGTATCCTTCATGCCGAGAGGTTCGAAGATGGCGAACTTCATATATGCCGGGAACGGCTGTCCCGTCACTTTTTCAATTACAAGCGCCAGCAACGCGTAGTTGGTATTCGAATAGCTGAAATGGGTATCGGGTTTGCGAACCTGGATATCCTTTTGCCTGGCGATGATGAAGTCAAGCACATCCTTATTGGTAACGTTGCGGCGGCGGTCCCATCCCAGGTTCTCCATGTAATGAACATAGTTAGGGATTCCGCTCCGGTGATTTAATAAAGTTTTGATGGTTACGCCCTTCAACGGGAAGCGCGGAAGGTATTTGGAGACTGCATCGTTGATGTTCAGCTTTCCTTCTTCCTGCAGCTTGAGTACGGCCATTGCCGTGAATGTTTTTGAAACCGAAGCGAGGTGAAAGGGCGTGGTGGGCGATATGGAATCCTTGTGTTTGCGGGGGTCGCGGAAGCCTGAATATTTTTCGTAGATCACCTCGCCATTTTTGGCCACCAGCACGCAGCCGTTAAAGCGACCGTGGCCGAATGTGCTGTCGATGAAGTGGCCAACCTCACTGCGGTAATGCCTCATTTCAATGCTGGTGAGGCCGGATTCTACCACGGGGAGAGGGTCGAGCATGTCGGGATGTTCACTCGGCTGACTCGCCTGTCCGTTACATCCAATCATTGCTGCCAGGCATCCTGCAAAAAACACGTTTTTCAAAAGGAACGTTTTACTGATTTCGACTTTTTTCAAAGATAAATTGAAGAAATTAATTTTATGGGGCATCTTTGCAAATCCCATACCGGAAGAACGTAAACTGAAGGACTCAAATTATGAACGATCAAAAAAACACCAGCTATCCAAAAGAAAAAGTTAACATTCTCTTTCTCGAAAACATCAGCGACACAGCCGTTAAATTTTTTAAAGACGCCGGGTACAGCTCCGTCCGCAAATTAACCGGGGCCCTCTCAGAAGATGATCTTATCAGGGAAGTTAAAGACATTAACCTTCTCGGTATCCGATCCAAAACACATATCACCCAGAAGGTTCTTGATGCTGCAGTAAAACTTCAGGCAATAGGCTGTTTTTGCATAGGAACCAACCAGGTAGATCTAAAATATGCGCGCACCAAAGGGGTTACGGTGTTCAATGCGCCCTATTCCAATACCCGTTCGGTGGCGGAGTTGGTGATGGCTTCGTCCATCATGTTAATCAGGAAGATCCCCGACAAGAACATTGCCGCACACCAGGGCAAATGGATGAAAGACTCAAAGGGCAGTTATGAGCTCAGGGGAAAAACGATCGGCATCGTGGGTTATGGCAACATCGGCACGCAGGTGAGCGTGCTGGCCGAAGCGTTGGGAATGAAGGTGTTGTTCTACGATGTCATTACCAAGCTGCCGCTCGGTAATGCGAGAGCCTGCAAGAGTCTGAAAGACCTGACGGGCCAATCGGATGTGGTGACCCTGCATGTGCCGGATCTGCCTTCTACGCGCAATATGATCACGAAGCAGGTGCTGAAGAACTTCAAGCCCGGTTCGATTCTCATCAACTACGCAAGGGGAGAGGTGGTTGACCTGGAGGCGCTGGCCACTGCCATTCGCGAAAAACATATTTCTGGAGCCGCCATTGATGTTTACCCGGTGGAGCCGGAAAAAAACGGCGACTCGTTTACGACTCCGATGCAGGGTCTTCCGAACGTGATCCTGACGCCTCACATCGGCGGATCGACCGAAGAGGCGCAAACGAACATCGGTGAGGACGTGAGCAATAAATTGTATCAATATCTTGAAAAAGGCGTGTCTATTGGTTCGCATACCATACCGCCGCTGAGTGTTCCGCCGGTTGAAGGAACGCACAGGATACTGCATATTCATAAAAACGTGCCGGGCGTTCTTTCGGCCATCAACTCCGAACTGTCAAAGAACGGTATCAACATCCTTGGCCAGTATCTTAAAACGAATGATGAAGTGGGATACGTGGTGCTCGACCTGGATAAAAAGCTGTCGAAGAAGGCTGCGGATATATTGAAAGAAGTGAAGGGAACGATGAAGGTGAGGTTGTTGTATTGAGGAGAGGGGAGACGGGCAGTGGGCAATGGGCAATGGGCAGTGGACAATGGGGAAACGTGAGAAAGTTTTCAGTTTTAACTTTTAAGTTTTAAGTTTTGTCCGCCGCTCTTTCCCCCTTAATAAATTTCACCGACTGTCCGTATCTGCTCAAAGCAATCCGCAGGATGTTGCGCCAGTCGATGTTCACATATTTCTTCAGCACGAAAAGCATGGTGCCGAGCATCGTCACGTAATACACGATTGTTGCGTAGGCGGCGCCGAGTCCTCCAAACAGCTTCAGAAAAAAGTAAGTAAGAAAGAAATTCAGCAGCATCAGGAAGGTGTTCGAAAGAAAATTTATTTCCGGCTTGCCGATAGCATCGAGCGTTGAGCCGAACTGGTAGCTTAGCGGGCGCACCATACTGAACATGATGGTGAGCTGCAGGATTGGAATAGCAGGGTAGTAGTCGGGCCCCGCAATGATATAGATGATGAGCTTGGGAAACAGGAACACGAACAACGAAAGCGGAACAATGAAAGCGATAATCGTTCCCGTTACCTGCTCGAAATAATATTTCACTTTTTCCGGTCCTTCTTTTTCAAGGCTCTCCACGTTCTTTGGGTACATCACGTCGGCAGCCGCCAGCGAAGGAACATCGATCATGTTGTTGATCCTCGAAACCGTATTATAATAGGCAACGTATATTTTTCCCTGCACCGCCCCGAGTGCGGAAGCCGTAACAAAATGATCGAAAGTCCTGGAAATACCGGCGAAAAGGTTGGTGCCGAAGGTATATTTTCCAAAATGAAAAAAACGCATGATCAGACTGCTGTCATAAACAAAGGCACGCATCATCACGCCTGAACATTTTCGAAGAATATAAAGCAGCGCTACCACCAGCGAAAGCACCTGCACGATCAAAACGTTAAGCAGGCTGAATTCATCGGGAAGCCCGAAATAGAGGAGGATAAGACCGGCCAGGAACAACGCCTGCCTTATGAATACCGATGTGAACAGCGAATCGAACCGGTATTGGTATTGAAGAAGAATTTCGCAATGATTAAACGGTACGAGCAGGATCATGTTGATCGAGCTCACGAGCAGGAGTTCCTGCAGCCCGGGTGTATTCAGCCATAGCGCGATCCAGTCGCCAAAGCCAAAGATGAGCGCTATCACCAGCAGCGAAAACAGCGAATTTATGAATAAGGAAGATGATTGAATGGCATCTTTCCTGAAATGAAATTCGTGGGCGCCGAGAAATTTAATCGAAGCGTTCCTGATCAGGCCCTGCTTAACCGCTTCGAATAATGAAAAGATCGTGAGGTAAAGCGCCCACACGCCGTAGTGCGATTTATTTAAACCTCTAACAAGAAGCATATAACCAACCACGCCGAAAATAAATAGGGAAACGCGCTGAAGCATGGTGTAAAACATCGCCGTCAACCAAAAAGAAGCCGCACGCTTTCTAAGCATTTGGCAAATTACTCATTTTCCCGGGGCGGTTATTTGCTTTTTTCGTTTTGCGTAACGGTGCTCAGTTCCGGATAAGCTTCTTCATTGATGGCCCTCAGCAGTGATTTCTCGCCGGTGGTGTCTCCCATGTATTGCCAGAACATGATGCCGCCCGCATTCTTTTTTGCGAGCCGCACTTTCTTCTTCATGGTAGGGATACCGTTATAGTAAAGGGTTGAGCCGTCGGGCATCTTCAATTTGTCTTTTTTCTCTGCTTTTTTGAACCTGGCGACGATGTCGCGGTACTTCATCGAGCCCGCGCCGTTGGGCCCGAAGCTGTAGCCGTAAAAGGGAACGCCGAGATACAACTTCTTTTTATCGAGATGCCTGGTGTTGACCCAATAGTCGAGGTCTTCGACTGCCAGCTCATACGATGAATGCGGGCCCGCTACTTCGGGGCGCCACGGTCCGGTTTTGTCGTACGACATCAGCGTCATGTAATCGAATTGCTGCAGCGCCTTATCCGTGAGCCTGTCCTTATAATAGGTTGCGATCGCCGCTGTGAGCAGTTTATGGCAGGGCTTGAGCGCGCTCGCGAGTTCGATAACGAAAGGTTCATAGTTCTCATCGATGCGGCTTCCTTCCAGGTCAACATCAATGCCATCGAGGTCGTAATCGAGCGCCAGTTGTGTTAACCTCGTAACGAACCGTTGGCGCTTGCCGTCTTTCAGCAGGTCGCTGTAATATGCGGGAGCCGAACCTCCGCCGATGGAAGCGAGCACACGTACGCCATTGGCGTGGGCAACCTTCACCAGCGAATCCAGGCAGGGATTGTAAGTGAAATTTCCCGATGAATCGGGGTTGATAAATGCAAAGTTGATGTGCGTTATCGAGTTGAAATCGATTTGTGCGATCTCCGCCGGAGATTTGCAGGGAACATAAGCGATGATGGGAAAATCCAATTTTGCGGGGTTCGCCTTCAGTCCTTCGCCTTTTTCGGGGAAAGCATTTCTTAAGGCGACGCCCGTGCTGCGGTGATTGCTGATGGTATCGGGGCGTTGGTTATGATAATCTTTTTGAAAGTTGTTGAATGACGTCCATACCGTTTGCATCATGCCGAGGAACTTTGTTTTCATTTCAGGGGCGGATTCTGCATAGAATTGCTGCATGTCGCGCGCCTGCCGGGCGGCTACAGCGGGGCGGTTCCATGTTGCGGTAATTACCTTAAAGCCTTTTGCGGCAAAGTAGGGCGCTGTTTTATCGGGGCGCTCGTAGTGCCAGTCGCAGATCACCACATCTTTCTTCACTTTATCTATGGCCGGCCAGGTATAGTTGTAACTTCCTTCCCACCCGCCAACACCGGTGGCATATCCATCGATGAGGCGGTCGCCCCAGATATAGAGTATCCTGTTCTTTTCGGCGAGATGGTCGCGTATCAGGTTAACCTCACCGGCAAACAGATCGGCGGTACTTTTTCCGGAGCAGCGCGGACACTTATCCATTCCGATATAAAACACTTCGTCCATGCCGGCGTGGAACGACCTTGCGCCGAATGCTTCGCATATTTCGTCAACGACGTCGAAAACAACTTTATGCACGTCGGGATGCAGCGGACAATAGCTTTTGCAATAGAGGCTGTCGGCATTGGGCCATTTATAGGTTTCCGGCATTTTTATCCAGGGTGTTTCATCGAACTGCGGATAATTTTCCAGCAGTTTTCCGGGGTGGTTGGCCCAGGATTGGTGGCCAAGCAGGTTGATTAACGGAATGATCTCGATATTTTTGGCTTTGCACACTGCGACCAGCTTGTCCACATCTTCCTGCGAGAGGGCGTTGTCGTTTGCGAGTTCGGGATGCGACTTAAACTGGTAGCCGTAACCGACCCTCAGGATGATGGTGTTGAATTGGCGCGGCACCAGCACGTTATTGATGAAAACGATGAAGGAGTCGAGGTTGTTGGGCGAGGGCGAGCCCATGGAAATCGCTCTTACCGGGTAATCCGTTGAGGGTGCGGGCTGGGCGAGTATAGGCATGACCGCTAGCAGCAGTATTGGCAGCAATGTTATTTTTCTCATGAGTTGAATTTAAAAAATTATCGGCTTGCCTGCGCAAAAAGATAATTTTTAATGTGCCTCGCAACGTTATTTTAATGCTTCGCCTCTGAGAATTTGCTGCGTACACTTCTCAACTCGCGACTGACGGGTTTTGGATTGCTTTGGTGCGGAAAAATAAAGGAGGTAGGCCCTTTGCTTACCGGGCGTCAATTGATAAAAGGCTTTTTTCAGGGCAGGTGATTTGTCCAGTTTGTTTTTAAATTCTTCGGCTACGGTAAAATCAGCGGTCTTTTTTAATTCGACCTTTAACCCGGCTTTTTCTACTTCAATGGCCTCGTAAACATAGGCTTTCAGGGTGTTTTCTATGTTATTGATGTCGCTGGCATTGGTGAACCGGATTTGGCGCGTGGCCTGCGTATTCGTTGTTTGCCGGATGAGCATACCGTGAGGATCACTCAACAGCGCGCCTTTAAAAAACAACAGCGCGCAGTATTCTTTGAACACGTGGATCAGCACGATGTTTTTGTTCTGAAAAGTGTAGCATGGGCAACCCCACTTCAATTCTTCCCCAAGGCCACAATCGAGAACGACCATTCTCAATTTTTCTATCGCTGCGCGCCATGTTTGCGCCTTATCAAAATAAAAATCAACACTGGGATTCATCGGCATTTTTTTCGTTATTCAAACCTTTAGTGAGCCGCGAAAGCCGCGGGCCGCATAGTACGATTCTGCGCCGTTATGATAAAGGAATACCTTGTCGTACCGCCGGTCGCAAAACAGGGCGCCGCCAAGCTTTCGCACGTCAGGGGGAGTTTTCACCCAGCTAGAGGTTTTTGTGTCGAAGCTTCCCAGTTGTTGGAGGTTGCGGTATTCTTCTTCGGACAACAGTTCTATGCCTATTGCGGCGGCCGCGTCGAGAGCGTTGTTTTTGGGTTTGTGTTCTTTCCTTGAGTGTAGCGCTTCGCGGTCGTAGCAGTAACTTCTGCGGCCCTTTGGCGTTTCAGCGGAACAGTCGCAAAAAATATATTCGCCGCTCTTTTTATCATGGCCAATCACATCGGGTTCACCTCCTGTTTCTTCCATTTCATTGAGCGACCACAGCTTCTTCGGGTTGGCCTCAATTCTGGATAATACCTTGCTCCATTCAAGACTCTTGTGGCGTTTCATGTTTTTTTCAAAGCGGCTTTTGAGCGCGGCGAGCAGCGCTTCTCGCTTTTCCTTTGAAAGTTCCTTTTTATTGTCACGCATATGATTCAATTTTTATTATTGGTTAAAACTTTCCTGCTGGCGGGCCTGAAATACAACGATGTCAGGGACAGGATCAAAAGCAGCAATGGGGGAAAGATTTCGCTCATTGTATTACCTTTTGCAATATGCGAAAATATCGCTCCCGACATGGAAAAGAAAAAACCTGCGTAGGCCCATTCTTTCAGCAAAGGAAATTTAGGGATCAGTACTGCAACGACGCCTAAAATTTTCGCAACGCCGATCAGCGTCAGAAAATAAGCGGGGTAGCCCAAAAGTAAAATAAAATCAACTTCATCCTTCACCTTCAGCAGTTGTACGATTCCTGTTGACACCATTCCCAGCGACAGCCACGCTGTGGCGATCCAGTAGATGATCTTGTTTCTTTTTGACATGCGGTATTATTTTAATTTGCCGACGACCTCCTGCAGGCGGTTGTGCGCCATGTTTATGCCGTAGGTAAAGGGTAGTTTCAACACCTGGTCTCTTTGCCCGGCCGATTTGTACACCACGTGCATTTTGAGTGAGCTGGTATCGTTGGTGAGTTTTTCGAACTCAAGGAACTCGAGCTGTACGCCGAAAGGGGTATTTTCCATTTCAAATGTCCGTGTGATTCTTTCGTTAGGACTGAACTCGTGAATGGTTCCGTTGGCCCTGAAGACAACGTTTCCTTTGGGGTCCGACGTTTCAAATTGCCAGCTACCGTGCTTTTTGTTATCGAGTTTCAGCACTTTGGTGCCCATCCATTGTTCGATGATGTCTGGTTCCACGTAGTCTTTGAATAGCAGTTCCACGGGCAAGTCAAAATCCCGCTTAATGAGGAGATCCTGTTTACCGTGTTCGGCGTAGACTTTTGTTTTATGGTTCATGTCATTTGTTTTTATACTTCTTCATTATGTTTTCCAGTTTATTGAATCGTTCCTCCCACATTAGGCGAAAGGGCTCGATGAAGTCGGCCACTTCTTTCATTTTATTGGCGTTGATGTGATAGTATATTTCGCGGCCGTTTTGCTGCTGTTGCAGCAAATCGCACGCGGTGAGTATTTGGAGGTGTTTTGAAACGGTTGGCCGGGCCGTGTTGAAGTTGGCGGCTATTGCCCCTGCTGTCATGGAGTGAGAGGCGACGAGCAGGAGTATGGCTCTTCGTGTAGGGTCGGCTATGGCCTGGAAAACGTCTCGTCTGAGGTTCATTGCGTAGCTATTTGGCTACAAATATATGCGTAGTCATTTAACTACGCAAATTTTTTTTAACCATCATGCTCGGTCGTATGCCGCCGCTGTTCGTTGCGCGTGCTCGGCAGATCCGGTAAATCTTATCTTCTGTTGATAGTTCTTTGTGTGTTAACGCGGTTGTTTTGCAGGCAATGGATGATAGCATTACTCAGCAGATCATATTTTTCTTTGTCGATACGGGGTTG
>CBIGXK010000042.1:0-16885 GCA_966193805.1 uncultured bacterium
GATATAAGTAATATCTTTTGCCAATAATCATTCATGCCATCGTTTGAAGTAATTGGAGGTAAAAAATTACAGGGAGATATCATTCCGCAAGGCGCCAAAAATGAAGCCCTGCAAATTATCAGCGCCGTACTGCTCACCTCCGGTAAAGTAACGATCAGCAACATTCCCGACATCATCGATGTAAACCTGTTAATCGAGCTCCTCGGAGAGATGGGCGTGAAAACAGAGCGGCTTGACAGAGGCACCTGCACTTTCCAGGCCGATGCTGTGGATACCAGCTATCTCGAAACAGAAGCATTCAGGAACAAGGGTGGCAGGCTGCGTGGCTCGGTAATGACCGCGGGACCGATGCTGGCCCGCTTCAAAAAAGCCTACATCCCCCGGCCCGGAGGCGACAAAATTGGCAGGAGAAGACTGGATACGCATATCGTCGGCTTTCAAAAACTGGGAGCCAACTTTTCCTACGACGCCGATGACGGCTTTTTCCACCTGACCGCCGCAAGGCTGAAAGGTGCGGGCCTGCTGCTCGATGAACCATCGGTAACCGGCACGGCAAACATCATTATGGCAGCAGTGCTTGCGGAGGGCACCACCACCATTTACAATGCCGCCTGCGAACCTTATATTCAGCAACTCTGCAAAATGCTGAACCGCATGGGCGCCCGCATCGAAGGCATTGGCAGCAACCTCCTCACCATAATTGGCGTTGATAAACTGTCGGGAACCGAACACCGGCTATTGCCCGATATGATCGAAGTGGGCTCCTTCATTGGAATGGCGGCTATGACGCAGGGAGACATCACCATCAAAAATGCCGGCATCGGCAACCTCGGCGTGATCCCTGAAAAGTTCAGGCTGCTCGGCATCTCCATGGAATTTTCGGGCGATGATATTCACGTTCCGGCACAGGACAGTTACGAGATTCAAAGCTTCCTGGACGGATCCATCCTTACCATTTATGACCACCCCTGGCCGGGCTTTACGCCCGATCTTTTGAGCATTGTGCTTGTGGTGGCCACGCAGGCGCGGGGATCTGTTCTTATTCACCAGAAAATGTTTGAGAGCCGGTTGTTTTTTGTTGATAAGCTGATGGAAATGGGTGCGCAAATCATTCTTTGCGACCCGCATCGGGCGGCCGTGGTGGGCCTTGGGCGGCAACATTCGCTTAGAGGAATAACGATGAGCAGTCCCGATATTCGTGCAGGTGTGGCGTTGCTGATAGCGGCGCTCAGCGCCGAAGGCAGAAGCATTATCCAGAATATCGAACAGATAGACCGGGGCTACCAGCATATAGATGAAAGGTTAAGAAATCTCGGTGCACAGATAAAAAGGCTGCCCTGATCGTAAATTTGCAAGCCAATGGAGAACAGTACCCAAAAAATTCTGATCATCACGGCGCCCTCCGGTGCGGGTAAAACGTCCGTGACCACACACCTGTTGCGGCATGTGCCTGAGCTTGCATTCTCGGTTTCCGCTGCCACAAGGCTGCCACGCGAAAACGAGATCAGCGGAGTGGACTATTATTTTATGTCGCCGGAAGAATTTAAACAAAAGATACAGGCCAACGAATTTGTTGAATGGGAAATGGTCTACGAAGGCAAATACTATGGAACGCTGAAGTCGGAACTGCAGCGAATTTGGGCAAACGCCAAAATTCCCGTGCTCGACATAGACGTTAAGGGCGCCATTCACGTACAGCAACAGTTTCCGGATAAAACATTCTCAATTTTCATAGAGCCTCCCTCCATCGAAGAACTGAAAAGAAGATTGCAGGGCCGGGGCACCGAAACCAAGGAATCGCTGGACGCCCGCATCAACAAGGCGTCGTACGAAATTTCGTTCAAACACTCGTTTACGCACACCATTGTGAACCATAACCTGGACGCGGCAAGAAAAGAAGCGATGGATTTTGTAAAAGGATTTATTGGCGACACCGCGCCGGCCGCACCAAAAAAGGTTAAATAACGCTTTGCCCGCAGTGTTTTTAGTGGAAAATTCAGGAAATAGCTCTTCCCGCGATAATTTTTTATGTATAATTTAGTGGTCATCTTTTGATATGGACGTTTACGTTATTATCGCGATCTGTATAGCTTTCCTCTTTATCGCATTTTTTTCCGGTATCGAAGTGGCGTTTGCAAATGCAAACCGGCTAAACATAGAGCTCAAGAAAAAGCAGGGTTCCGCAAGCGCCGTTTTTTTGTCAACACTGTTTGAGCATCCGTCGAGGTTCATCGGTACGGTGATCGTCGGGTTTAATTTTTTCCTCGTAATTTTTGTATTGCTGGTCAGCGCATTCTGGAACCTGCTGCTGAATAAGACGGGGATCATCAGTTCGTTTATCCTCCCTCTCCGGCTGATGCTGGAAATCTTCCTTTCCATGATCGTCGTGATCGTGCTGGGAGAGTTCATCCCCAAGGCGGTATTTCGTACCAAAAGCGATGCGTTGCTGATGTTTTTCACCCGGGCGGGCCTGCTGGGCCTGTGTTACAACATTTTTCACACGGTGGCGCGGATGTTCATTGCGCTGTCGCAATGGATCCTCAGGATCATCTTCGACATGAGGATCGACAAGAAGAAAGAAAGTTTTTCGCGCGCAGACCTTGAAACTTTTTTCCAGCAATCGAAAGAGTTTAAGGAAGAGAACCAGGATCTGAACGCCGACCTTTTTGAGGCTGCGCTGTCGCTTCACAAGGTGAAAGTGAGGGAATGCCTGGTGCCGAGAAAGGAGGTGGAAGGAATATTGCTGAACACATCTATTGAAGAGGTGCGGAAAAAATTTGTTGACACAAGGCTGAGCAAGCTGGTGGTGTACGACGGGAACATCGACCAGATCGTTGGTTACATCCACCAGTTGGATATGTTCACCAATCCTGCTACGGTCAAAGATATATTGCTTCCCATACCCGCGATTCCCGAAAGCATGAGCGCCACGGACCTTATCAGCAAATTTTCAAAAGAAAGGAAAAGTATTGCCTGGGTGGTGGATGAGTTTGGGGGTACATCGGGGATCGTGACGATGGAAGATATGCTGGAAGAAATATTTGGTGAGATAAAGGATGAATACGACGTGGAAGAATTCGAGGAGAAGAAAATAGCGGAGGATGAGTACATCCTGTCGGGCAGGCTGGAGCTGGATTACCTTATCGGCAAGTATGGTTTTGAATTCCCTGATGAATCGTCGGAAACTTTATCAGGATTCATTATCAATGAGCATGAGTCGATACCTAAACTGAAAGAGCGCATTATTATCAATAACTATGAGTTTGAGATTCTCCACGTGAGCGACACGAGGATAGAAATGGTGCGTTTAAAGATCCTGCAATAAGTGGGAGAGATTACCCTTAAATTTGCGGCGCTATAAGCGTACAGAAGTAAATAAATAAATGGCATTATCCTTTTTAAACAAGCGGAGCCAGGACAGGGAGATGAGTTTCGTGGACCACCTGGAAGAGCTCCGCTGGCACATAGTGAGGTCCCTTCTCGCCATTATCGTAGTGGCCATTCTCATCTTTATTAAGATGGATGTGTTTTTTGATACGGTGATCCTGGGGCCCATACGGCCGGATTTCTGGAGTTATGACGCCCTTTGCCGGTTCAGTCATTGGGCGGGAATGGGCGATTCGCTTTGCATGCCCGCCGTTACGGCGCACCTGCAGGCTACCACCTTTGGCTCGCAGTTCATTTCGAGCATTTCCATAGCTTTTGTAGGCGGCTTTATCGTCGCCTTTCCCTACATTTTCTGGGAATTTTGGAAGTTCATCAAACCCGCACTTACACCTAAAGAGGTGCAAACCACGAGATTCGCCATCTTTTTCGTTTCGGTGTTCTTCTTCACGGGCGCGGCATTTGGCTATTACCTGCTGGCGCCGTTCACCTTCAGCTTTCTGAGCAATTACCAGTTGGGCACGCTCAATATACTTGAAACGAGGCCGATGCTTTCCGATTACGTTGATAACCTCGTGAATATTACCCTTGGAGGAGCCATCTCCTTCCAGTTGCCCGTTGTGGCTTATGTGCTTACGAAAATTGGCCTTATCACGCCGATGTTCCTCAAAACATACCGCAAATACGCTTTCGTGGCCATCCTTATTGTGGCCGCCATTATAACGCCGTCTCCTGACTGGATGAGCCAGATGCTGGTTACCGTTCCGCTTATCCTCCTGTATGAGTTCAGCATATTGCTCTCTTCCAGGATCTATAAAATTGAAGAGGCGAAAATGAGAGAATAGAAAAAAGTAACTTGCGTTTTATGCGAGACAACATTCAACCGATAGCCATCGGCAGCGATCACGCCGGCTACGAATTCAAAATAGCGCTGGTGGAGTTTCTTGAAGAAAAGGGGTTCCAGGTGAAGGATATGGGTGTTTATGAAAACAAGTCGGTCGATTATCCCGATTTTGCACACCCCGTGGCCTATGCCGTTGAAAAGAGAGAAGTGTCGGCAGGCATCCTGATCTGCGGAAGCGGCAACGGCGTGGCGATCACGGCCAATAAGCACCAGGGCATCAGGGCGGCCCTTTGCTGGACGCCGGAAATCTCGAAACTTGCGAGGCTGCATAATAACGCCAATGTGATCTGCTTACCTGCGCGCTTTGTGAGCATTGCAGAGGCGAAAGAAATGGTGGAAGTGTTCCTCTGCACGGATTTTGAAGGCGGAAGGCACCAGGCGAGGGTAGATAAGATCTCGTGTTAGTTATAACTTCTTACCACCCCAGCAAATAAGCAAAGATCAGCGGCGCCACAATGGTGGCATCACTTTCAACAATGTATTTCGGCGTGTTGATGTCCAGCTTTCCCCAGGTGATCTTTTCATTGGGTACCGCGCCCGAATAAGACCCATAAGACGTTGTGGAATCCGAGATCTGGCAGAAATAACTCCAGAACGGAACGTCGTGCCACTCGAGATCCTGGTACATCATTGGCACCACGCAGATGGGAAAATCACCTGCAATGCCGCCACCAATCTGGAAAAAGCCGACACCCTTTCCCGATGAGTTGTTCCGGTACCAATCGGCCAGGGCGGTCATATATTCAATGCCGCTTTTCATAGTGGACGCCTTCAGCTCATTCTTGATCACGTACGACGCGAAGATGTTTCCCATGGTGCTGTCCTCCCACCCCGGAACCACCAGCGGAATATTTTTTTGTGCGGCCGCCACCATCCAACTGTTTTTGGCGTCTATTTCGAAGTACTGTTCCAGTTCGCCGCTTTGCAGCAGTTGGTACATGTATTCGTGAGGAAAATATCGCTCACCCTTATCATTGGCCCGTTTCCATACCCTGAAAATGTGTTTTTGCAAGCGTCTGAAGGCTTCTTCTTCGGGGATACATGTGTCTGTAACCCTGTTGTAATGATTTTCGAGGAGCTCCCATTCCTGCTGCGGACTCAGGTCGCGGTAGTTGGGCACTCTTTTGTAATGACTGTGCGCCACCAGGTTCATAATATCTTCTTCCAGGTTCGCACCCGTACAACTGATGATGGCGACCTTATCCTGGCGGATCATTTCTGCCAGGCTCAGCCCAAGTTCTGCCGTACTCATGGCTCCGGCCAGCGTGATCATCATTTTGCCGCCTTCGGCCAAATGCTCTTCATATCCCTTTGCCGCATCTACGAGTGCGGCTGCATTGAAGTGCCGGTAGTGATGCCGGATGAATTCAGAAACGGGTCCCTTGCTCATAGTCCAAAAATTTAGCGCAATATTAATCCTTAATTCATAAATGGGGGCCGATGCCGGCGGAGTGATGAATGAATAAAAAACGGGGCCCTGGAAACAGGACCCCGATCGCGTGGGCAATTAAAACTAAACTGACTTTACTTTTTCTCTTTCTTGTAAACCGACCATCCGCTTGCGCCTGTTGATTTCAAAATAATTTCGTGAGTGGCAGAGTGGACCGTTGCGTAATACGCTGTTTCATTGTCAGTGGCCACTTCAAACAGTTCGGTGAGCGGGTATTTTTTGTAGCTATCCTGCAAATCGGCAGCGAGCGTAATCGGCAACTGAGATACCATGAGATTTCTGGCAACGGCCAACTGCTCTCCGGCCTCGTTGTAATAAGCAAACATTGTTTGGCCGTCGATACGAAAAGTGGCTTTATAAACCTCATTCGTTACTTCCCATTTTACGCTTTCAGCATTTGCAAATTCTTTGCTAAAAGTTTCGACAACTTTCTTGTTAACCACTCCGGTAGTATGCGAAAATGCAGTTGTTGCAACTATGGTCAGCATGAGCGCCAACGTGAGAATCTTTTTCATTGTAATTATTTTTGATTGTTTTTGATTTGTTTTTGTTTTTGATCTTGTTTTTCTTGTCACAAACGCGTTGTATAAATCTGACGCAGTACCTGAATAAAGGTTACAGGGGCCATGCTTTTTTTTGTAAATTCATTTGTGAACTACCTCGCACATGCATATCTATCCTTTGGAGACCCGGAGATCTTAACTGGTAACCTCATCAGCGATTTTGTTAAAGGCAAAAAAAAGTACGACTATCCCCGGCGCATCCTGGCAGGCATAGAGTTTCACCGGCAGATTGATCACTACACCGATAGTCACCCCGTAAATAAAGAAGCGGCCCGCATCTTTAAACCGGCGTACGGCCTGTATGCCAGCGCATTTCTTGATGTTGTGTACGACCACTTCCTGGCGCTTGAACTGCGCAAAACAGGTGAAGAGGAGTTTCTGAATTTCACCACCACCGCATACAGCCAGTTGGAGCGTTTCCGGGAACTATTTCCTGAAGTCTTTAACAATATTTTTCCCTACATGAAGCAACACAATTGGCTGTTTAACTATCAATACGCCTGGGGAATAGAAAGAAGTATGGCCGGGCTGGTGCATCGGGCTGCATACATTACGGACAGCGGCCCGGCGGTGAAGTTGTTCGCCGATTGCTACGATGATTTACGGTCGGCCTACGAGGCATTCTTTCCCGGGTTACGGTCATTTTCTCTCGAAAAATTTTCAGATATTCACTAAATGTTTTTATCCATAAATCGCATCCTGCCAGCATGGCTTACCCTTATTACCCTATTTCTTTCATGCAGCGAAAAACAACCACGAAAAAATCCCCCGCCACCGGTAAAGGTTCAGCCTACGGCGAACAATGCAGAAGAAAGAGCAAGGTTGTATAATATTGATAAGTCGCCGATGGACATGATCTATTTTCCCGAAGACTTTCCTATCATGAAGATGTCGGGCAAATTTACCGGCCATCCCGTGGCAAGGGTTATTTACAGCAGACCCTCGAAAGACGGCAGGCAAATATTCGGGAACGTTGTGAAGTATGGAACATACTGGAGGCTCGGCGCCAACGAAGGCACTGAAATTGAATTTTTCTCCGACGTGCAAATAATGGGTAAAAAGGTAAAGAAGGGCAGGTACATTATTTATTGCATTCCCTACGAGAAAAAATGGACGCTGCGATTAAACGATGACCTTTACACCTGGGGACTCAGAATACACAGCAAGAGGGACGTGTATTCATTCGATGTTCCTCTTCAGCGAACCGAAAATACCTTCGAAATATTCAGTATGCAATTTGAAAAAACGGACGATGGCGCCAAACTGCTCATGGCCTGGGACACCACAAAAGCCGAGTTGCCGTTTAAATTCTGATCATGTGTGGCATAGCCGGCATCATATCGCCCGATCCTTCACGCATCCAGGAAGACAAGCTGGCTAAAATGGCCAGGTGCCTCGCGCATCGCGGGCCCGATGACCAGTCCACATGGATCAACCCAACCAATAACGCCGGATTTGCACATCGGCGGCTATGCGTGATCGATACCAGCAAATTAGCATCGCAGCCGATGCACTGCCTATCCAGATATTCGATAGTTCACAATGGCGAAATCTATAATTATACGGAAGTACGGGAGATACTGGAGAAGAAAGGATACCTCTTTGCATCACACTCCGATACTGAAGTGATCCTGGCCGCTTACGCGGAATATGGACGCAGTTGCGTGGATTACTTCGACGGTATGTTTGCATTTGCCATTTGGGATGATCTGCAGAAGGAATTGTTTTGTGCGCGCGACAGGTTTGGTGAAAAACCTTTCTATTATTATTACGACGAAACAGACAACACATTTTTGTTTGGCTCCGAGCTCAGGGCGCTGTATGAAGCTGGCGTCAAGCAAACCGATAACTACTCCATGCTGCTACGCTTTTTAACGCTGGGCCACACTTCAGACGCATCGGATTTATCGGCGACGTTCGACGCTCGAATAAAAAAATTACCGGCCGCACACCACCTCCACTATTCATTAGATGCACCGTCGCCGGTTATTAAAAGATACTGGGACCTTTCACTCGAAGTGATTCCCGTGCCGTTGCAAATGGCGCAGGAAAGACTGAGTGAACTGCTATCTGTTTCCATCAGGAGAAGGCTGCGTAGCGACGTTCCATTGGGAACCAGTTTAAGCGGCGGACTGGACAGTTCCGCAATTGCGTATCATATTGCAAAAAGCAGCACGGTTCTAAAAACATTTACCGCGGCATTCCCGGGTTACAGAAAAGATGAATCGGCCGAAGCTGCGGCGGTGGCCCGGCAATTGGGACTGGATAATTTCCAGGTGCAGGTAACATCCGGCGACTTTGTCAATGACTTTGAAAAATTGCTTGGGTACCAGGAGCAGCCCTTCAGTTCGGCCAGTGTGTATGCCCAATTCAAGGTTTTTGAACTGGCCTCACGGGAAGGAGTAACCGTATTACTGGATGGCCAGGGCGCCGATGAAACGATCGCAGGGTATGAAAAATACCTCAATTGGCGAAAGCGAACCATTTTTCCTGAGCCCCTTTCCAACTGGCTCATCAACCGGGATAGAACCGCGGTCCACCAAAATCCGTTCATTAACAAAGAATTTCTTGCCGCATATGGCACGTCGGCCAAAGTTGCGAAGCCGGTTGTCAAAAAACTCAACGATCTCCTTTGTTTTGATACACTGTATCAGGGCCTTGAGGACCTGCTAAGGTACGCCGACCGCAATTCGATGGCACACGGCCGCGAAGTGCGCCTGCCTTTTTTGAGTCACGAACTGGTGAGCTTTATTTTCAGCCTGCCCTCAAAGTTTAAAATCGGTAAGGGATATACGAAGTGGATACTGAGACAAACGATGGACGGCAAGCTGCCGGATGACATTGTATGGAAAAGAAGAAAGACGGGGTTTGAGCCACCTCAGCAGGTGTGGATGCGGCACCCCCGCGCGCTTGATTATTTCAGGGAGGCCAGGCGTACACTTGTGGATAACGGTATTTTGAATGAAAAGGCGCTGGCGAAAAAAATTGAGTTTCATGAAGCTTATGCGAGAGATACCACTGAATGGAGATGGATGGTTGCCGGAGCATTAATGCAAGTCAATAAAAAAGGGGTCTGAATAGAAATTCAACCCCGTTTTTAAAATCCAATATCCTATGAAAAACCGTTGTAAATGTAAGTGTATGGCGCGACATACACAATATAATTTTGTCGGTTTAAGTGTTTTTTTGTCAATTCTTCACCAGCTTTTCCTGGTACATGACGGCGGTCAACTTGTTACTAAATCGAATCAGGTAGATACCCTTTTCAAGGGAGGAAACATTGATGGTGCCCAGACCATTAACGGTGGACCGTGAAATCCGCACCTTGCCATTTGCATCAATGATGTGAACATCGATTGGCGTTTCCGATCGCACGATAAGGATGTGATCGACAGGGTTTGGATAAAATTTTATGGACACATTTGCGGTGACCGACGCCGCCACTGTTTTTGAATACAATGAGTCGGACGGCTTAAAGGAATACCTGAGCCGGTATAAATTTCTTCCGTTGCGGGGCGCTTCATCGGTCCATTGATAAAATTTTCGTCGTTCGAGGTTGCTGAGCACCGCCACAATTTCAAAGTTTTTGCCGTCGTCATTGCTTCGCTCTATCGCAAAAAATTCAGGAATGGTGTCGCTCACGCGCCAGGTCAGGTTTACCTTGCCTTTTTCATTCACTATCGGTACGATGTCGGTGATTGTTTGGCCGGGATCTTCTACCACAACTTCGGCCGGGCTGGTCACGTCGGGAGCAGCGGTTTGCGCAGCCAATGAAAGCGCACTTAGGCTCACATAAAGAGAAAGCAGTACTTTCAGCATAGAATCTAATGGGTAGAAAAATGGGAAAAAGTTATTAACAAAAGTAATGCCTGATTGTGGAAAACTACATATTGCATTGAAAATTATGTAAATGATAACAAGAAATGTACTCGCCCGAAAGCGAATTGCGCTGGTGGCACATGACAATAAAAAGAAAGAGCTGGTGGATTGGGTGGAGGCAAACAGGATGGAATTGTCGCGTCACGAGCTGTTTGCAACGGGAACCACGGGCAAAATGATGGAGGAGCAACTGGACAGACCCGTGTCGAAATTACTTAGCGGCCCCATCGGCGGCGATCAGCAGATAGGGGCAATGATTGCCCAGGGCGCCATCGACATCCTTGTATTTTTCTGGGATCCTATGGAGGCGCAGCCGCACGACAGCGACGTTAAGGCGCTTCTGCGCGTGGCGATAGCCTGGAACTGTATCGTGGCCTGCGACAGCTCCACGGCTGACTTTTTGCTTACATCTCCTTACATGCTGAAAGAATACGAAGTGAAAGTTCCGGACTACACAAAATATCTCCAGCGGAAGATCGATTATTAAACATTAAAACGGGATCGCTGAAGTGCTGAAAAGGGTTTTACGATACACGCTTACGGCGCTCGCAGGCCTCCTGGCGCTCATCGTTTTGGTTTGGATCATCTTGCTGGTGTATGTGAATGCGAATGAGAAATCGCTCATTCAAAGAGCCGGCACCGCAATAAAGAATAGAACGCACGGCGACGTACGGATAGGAGGGTTGTCCGTAAGCTTTTTCAGAACCTTTCCTCTCCTGTCGCTACAGCTTAAGGATGTGGAGCTGCGCGACAGCCTTTATCCCCGTCACCACAAACCGCTTTTAAAAGCGACGGATGTTTACCTGAGGGCGAGCATTCGCGGACTGCTCACCAACACACGGCCAGTGGGGCGGGTCATCATTAGAAACGGTGAAGTGAACCTGGTTACCGACACCGCAGGATTTACGAACGAATATGTGCTGAAATCGGATAAACCGGAACCCAGCGAAAGTTTTTCGATGCCCGACATCGTGCTGCACTACGTTACGCTCAGTTATGAAAATCCTCTCCGCAGCAAACTTTATCACGCACTCGTCAGGTCGTTAAGATGTTCGGCTGCAGAGAAGAAGGACCATTTGCTTTTTCACGTCAACGTGCGAATGCTGGTAAAGAATCTCTCCTTCAATACCGTTAAAGGCGCTTACCTGGAAGAAAAGCTCGTTGACGGGAAATTCGACCTTGCCTATTACCCCTCGAGTCAGGACATCATCGCCGACCATGTTACCCTCTATCTTGGGGGCCATCCATTCATGTTCGACGGGAAATTCAATACTAATAACAACGACGCCCGTTTCAGACTCGCCATCACAACGAAGGATGTTCTCTACAAGAGGGCAACGTCTTTTCTTACCAGCCAGCTTCGGAAAAAATTAAATAAATATTCGGTAGTCGAACCTGTCGATCTCCAGGTGAATATTTCGGGCAAAACCGCTTATGAGAGCATACCGCTGGTCGAAGTTTTCATGCAGGCGAAAAACAATAGGGTGCTAACGCCAAAGGGCGTCTTCGAACTTTGCAGCTTCAACGGCTCGTTTTCAAATGAAAAAGTAAAGGGGAAGCCCAGGTTCGATGAAAATTCATTTCTTCAGTTCAAAGATTTTTCCGGTAAGTGGGAAGGCATCCGGATCCGTTCAAAAAACATCCTTATCGCTAACCTAACGAGCCCGTTCCTGGAATGTGATGTATTAGCTGATGTGGATATGGAGTCGTTGAACAACCTGGCCGGCAGCAGTGTATTTCGCTTCAAAAAAGGAAAAATGTCGCTCGACGTCGTTTACAAGGGATCTGTTGATGGCGACGACAGCACGGGCGCCAACATCAACGGCGGCATCACCTTTCATGATGCGGCCATTCAGTACCTGCCGAGAAATTTCAATTTATCGAAATGCGAAGGAAGCCTCAGGTTCGTTAATAACGATCTTTTTGTGCATAAGTTCACGGCGCTTGCGGGAAAAACAAAACTTGTCATGAATGGCAGCGCCAAAAATTTCCTTTCGCTGCTGGACGTAAGCCCTGAAAAACTGGTGGTTGACTGGCAGATAAAATCACCTGCTATTCATCTCGCCGATTTCAGGGGGTTTTTGTCGAAGAGCAAGGCGCGTGATGCAGAAAGAAAAGAAGCGAGATTCAGATGGGCCGCGTCGAAGGTAGACAGGATGTTTTCAGAGGGAGATATGTATATCCGCGTGCAGTCGCCCTCCATGGATTATGGAGCGTTTACGGCAACAGATATCGACGCAAAAGTGGTACTGAAGCCAACCGCCATCGCCTGCGAAAAGGCCAACATGAAGCATGCAGGCGGATCAATGGAGATCAGCGGCTCCCTTAAAAATGGAGCAGAGAATAATCCTGTGTCGCTTAAGGCAGTGATGCGCGATATGGACGTCCCGAGATTGTTTGCTGCCTTCAACAACTTTGGCCAGGATGCGGTGACAGAAAAAAATCTGAACGGCACCATGTCGGCAAATATCATCTTTAATACGGCCATTAATAACGACGCAGAACTTGTGAGGGAACAATCGGAGGGCAGCATCTTCTTCCTGCTGGAAAATGGAGAGCTGAACAATTTTGGACCGTTGCTGGAAATTTCGAAGAAGGCTTTCAAAAAGCAGGACTTTTCGCACATTCGGTTCGCCGACCTGGGAAACAGGCTCGACATTAAAGGGTCGGCTTTTGTTGTTAACCGCATGGAAATACGTTCGACTGCCCTGAACTTCACGGTGGAAGGCGTGTATGACGTAAAGAAGGGCACAGATATGAGTATCCGTTTTCCGCTGAACAACCTCACGAGGAGCCAGGCCAAAACGGATATCAGTGCAGGGGGCAAAGCCAGGAAGGGCGTGTCGCTGCGTTTGCGCGCAAAAACAGGCAGCGATGGCAAACTGCAGATTACCTGGGACCCTTTCAGGCGGTCGCTGAAGAACAAGGACGATGTAAAAGACTCTGCCGGGTCCAAAAGTTAGTTTCGGTAAATTTGCAGCCGCATCATGGGATTCAAATTACATACAGCATATCAGCCGGCAGGCGATCAGCCGCAGGCAATTGAGCAATTGACGAATGGCATTCTTGATGGCGAGCCTCACCAAACGCTGCTGGGCGTTACGGGATCGGGTAAAACGTTCACTATTGCGAACGTTATACAAAACGTTCAGCGGCCAACGCTGGTGCTTACCCACAATAAAACACTCGTGGCGCAGCTATACGGCGAGTTCAGGCAATTTTTTCCGGAGAACGCTGTTGGATATTTCGTTAGCTATTACGATTACTACCAGCCCGAGGCTTACATGCCTGTAAGCGACACCTATATTGAAAAGGACCAGAGCATTAACGAGGAACTCGACAAGCTGAGGTTGCAGGCTACGGCGCAATTGCTGAGCGGCAGAAGAGACATCATTGTGGTGGCATCGGTAAGCTGCATCTATGGTATCGGAAACCCTACAGAATACGAGAACAGTATTATTCGTTTGCAGCCGGGGCAGGTGATTTCGCGGCAGGGTTTTCTGCATTCGTTGGTGAATTCGTTATATAGCCGCAGCCAGGGAGAATTTGGCAGAGGGTCGTTCAGGGTGCAGGGCGATACGGTTGATATCAACCTGCCTTATCTGGATTACGGATACCGCATTTCCTTTTTTGGAGATGAGATTGAAGAGATCGACAGCATCGATGTGAAGAATGGTAAAAGGATCATGAAGCTGGAGAATGCAGCCATCTTTCCCGCCAATTTGTACCTCGCGCCGAAAGACATGATGCAGCAGATACTCGCGGAAATACAGGATGAGATGCAGGCGCAGGTAGGGTATTTTAAATCGGTGGGAAAATTTATTGAGGCGCAGCGCTTAAGCGAACGGGTGAATTTTGATGTTGAGATGATCCGCGAGCTGGGTTTTTGCAACGGCGTAGAAAACTACTCGAGGTTTTTCGACAGAAGGAAGCCGGGCACACGGCCCTTTTGCCTGCTCGATTACTTCCCGAAGGATTTTTTATGCGTGATAGACGAGAGCCATCAAACCATACCGCAGGTAAGCGGCATGTATGGCGGCGACCGCAGCAGAAAATTGATACTGGTGGATTATGGGTTCAGGCTGCCCTCGGCACTCGACAACCGGCCGCTCAATTTTCATGAATTCGAGGGCATGCTCAACCAGGTGATCTTTGTTTCGGCAACCCCCGGCGATTATGAGCTCGAAAAAACAGGAGGGGTGGTGGTCGAACAGGTGGTCCGTCCAACGGGATTGCTCGATCCGCCAATTGATATTCGGCCGAGTGTTAACCAGATTGATGATTTACTTGACGAGATAGAAAAGCGCGTTACGCGCGGCGACCGTGTACTGGTAACAACCCTTACCAAACGGATGGCCGAAGAAATGGACAGATACCTGCACAGGATAAATATAAAATCGAAATACATCCACAGCGAAGTGGATACGCTCGAGCGTGTGGAGATATTAAGACAACTGAGGTTGGGCGAAATAGATGTGCTGGTGGGCGTGAACCTGTTAAGAGAAGGATTGGATTTGCCGGAAGTGTCGTTGGTAGCCATACTCGATGCAGACAAAGAAGGTTTTTTGCGGAATGAGAAATCGCTCACCCAAACTGCCGGCAGGGCGGCGCGCAATGTTGACGGACTGGTCATTTTTTACGCGGATAAGATGACGGAGAGCATGCAACGCACGATTGATGAAACCAACCGCAGGAGGGAAAAACAGATTGCATACAACATCGAGCACAACATCACTCCGAGAACAGTGAAGAAGAGCAAAGAACAGGTGTTTGCACAAACATCGGTTCTCGATATAAAAGGATTTGACCCGAAAAACCCTCATGCGCTTGGCGCCGAGGAAGCGCCTGTAACGCTGGCTGCGGAAGAACAGGTGGAATACGTGACCATCCCGCAAATGGAAAAAGGAATTGCCAAGATCAGGAAAGAGATGGAGAAAGCCGCAAGGGACCTGGATTTTATGGAAGCTGCAAGGTTGAGGGATGAAATGTTCGCCATGAAAAAAAGGCTGGAAGAAATGAAGAGCGCATAAACGCTATTTCTTTTTTCGCAGCCCCTGCCTGAGCACCTCAACGCCTCCCCGTAAAAAGATACCCGCATCCAGCAGCAGTGAAAACGGTCCCCGGCCATAATGTTTTTTCGCAAACTGGCTCATGGCGAGGTAAAACTGTTTCACATACCTGAAGTCTTTTTTTGTACTGGCGCCTTTATAGTGGATGATGGCGGTTTCGGGAAAATAATAATTCTTATAGCCGGCTTTCAAAATACGCCAGCTCAGGTCGATGTCTTCGGCGTACATGAAAAAACGCTCGTCGAACCCACCAGTAATGTCCAGCACTTTTTTTCTTACAAACATGAATGCGCCCGAGAGCACTTCCACCTCGCTGGTTTTGTTTTCGTCGAGATGGCCCATGTAGTACTTTGCAAAAACTTTCGAGCGCGGGAAGAGCTTAATAACTCCCGACAGTTTCCAGAAGGAGGTCATGGGACCGGGTATGCCCCGCCGGGACTCTTTAAGGAACTGGTAGTCGCCATTCAACATTTTTACGCCGAGGGCGCCGGCTTCCGGGTGTTCATGCATGAAGGCGATGCACCGTTGAAAGCAATCGGCAGGCACCAGCGTATCGGGGTTGAGAAAAAGAACAAATTCGCCGGTGCACAACGCGAGTGCCTGGTTGTTGGCTTTCGCGAAGCCGGTGTTTGTGGTATTGTTGATGAAGTGGAACCCGGGAAACAACGCGGGTAGAAGTTCTGCGCTTCCATCTGTTGATGCGTTGTCAACGATGAACACTTCCGAATCGATCGTTTCGGTGGCCCTGCTCACCGAAGCGAGACATTTTTCAAGCAGGTCTTTGACGTTGTAGCTTACGATGATGATAGAAAGCGTCACGCGGCGAAGATAAGAAACAGGAGAGGTGAGATGATGCCACTTCTCGCCCTTGTGTCTCCCGTTTTTCCGTATTTTTGGCAAGTCCGTAAAACCGGGCCGAATATCCAATGGCTTTATTCGATATCTCACTGCCACCGAACATTGCTAAAGCCTTGCATCTTCCGCGGAAGTCGCCCGAAAGGCAGCAGCTTAAGGTATTGAAGAAGCTCCTTGCCAAGGCGCGATTTACGGAATTCGGGCAAGCCTTCCATTTCGACGAGATTCTCCTTTCGCGTTCGATGGCCAAAGAATTTCAGAAACGCGTACCATTATTCGATTACAATAAAATTTACCGGGACTGGTGGCACAAAACACTGGAGGGCAAGCCAGATATATGCTGGCCGGGCAAGATCAAATATTTTGCGCTCAGCTCCGGCACCTCCGAGGCTTCCAGCAAATACATTCCCATTACGAGCGACCTGATGAGGGGCAACAGGATGATCATGATCAAACAGTTGATCAGCCTGCGGCATTACAATGACATACCCGTACGGCGCATCAGCAAAGGATGGTTGATGCTTGGGGGCAGCACCGATCTTGAAAAGGGCCCGGGTTACTATTCCGGTGACCTCAGCGGCATCACTGCTAAAAAGGCGCCGTTCTGGTTCTCCCCTTTTTACAAGCCCGGGAAAAAAATCGCCAAAACCAAAGACTGGAACAATAAGATCGATGCCATCGTGGAAGAGGCACCCAACTGGGACATCAGCTTTGTGGTGGGTGTACCTGCTTGGATACAGATGTGCATGGAAAAAATTATAGAAAAATATAATCTAAATAC
>CBIGXK010000043.1:0-16884 GCA_966193805.1 uncultured bacterium
CGCTACACCAATGCTGTTCAGTTAACCATAAATGTGGGCGAGGAAAAAAGATGGCTATCTCTTGCACCCCTTACTTTACAGGCAATTTTTGAGAATGCGATCATGCAGAACGCATTCAGCAAGGCTTCACCTCTGAAACTTTTTATTACCATCGACGAAGGCGACCTCGTTGTCAGGCACTCCATGCAGAGAAAGATCGGCGCAGACAAGCCCGACATAGAATCTTACCTGGATAACCTGGTTGAAAAATACAGGCTGATGCACGCGGCGCCCATTACGATAAGCGATGACGGAGTGGACCGGACGATAAAAGTGCCATTGATTGTTAAAGAAGAAAAAATGGCGCTATGAATCACTTCAAACCCACGAGACTGCAAACCTTCAGCTTTATCGCATCCATGCCGATAATTGATTTTCTTCTCAATTACATCATTTACGACGAACGGGTGTTCCAGGAACTGAGAATATGGCTGGTATCTTTCCCGGTCATCTACGCGATTGGTGTCCTTTCCTGGAGCATGCACGTTGTCATCACCCACATCATCCGGCAAAAATACCCGGGACTGAAGCATGCCTCAACCCGTGTGGCGCTGATAGCGCTGTGTGTTGTTCCCTTCATGTCGTTCAGCGTGCTGGTTATTTTTCTTATATATGATATGTTCCACATTCTTGGCTACACTTTGAACTATGACGACCTGAAGCTCGGTTTACTTGTCGGCTTTGGCGTGAACCTGGTTTTCGAAACCCTTTTTGAATCCGACTATGTGATGGAAAAATACAAGGAAAGCATTGAAGAGAAGGAGGCGATGAAACAAATTGCCATGCAGCAGGAGTTCGACACGCTCAAGAGCCAGGTGAACCCGCACTTTTTGTTCAATTGCTTTAACACGCTTTCTTCCCTGATAGTCGAAAACAGGGCGCAGGCCGAAGTCTTTCTGAACGAGTTGAGCAAGGTGTACCGCTACCTGCTGCAGAATAACGACGACGGCCTCAGCACGCTCGAAAATGAACTCCAATTCATCAAATCATATTTCAAATTGCTGGAAACGCGACATGGCGACGCGGTGCATCTGAATATGCAAATAGACAAGCGATATGAACCTTACCTGCTGCCCTCTCTTTCGTTACAGTTGCTGGTCGAAAATGTAGTGAAGCACAATGTGGTTTCCAAAACGGCACCACTCGAAATTGACATCTTCACCATCGCGGGCAACAAGCTCGTGGTTAACAATACGATGATTCGCAGGGCGGTGAAAGCGCCCAGCAATAAAGTTGGATTGGAAAATATACGGGCAAAATACAGCTTGTTAAAGCAGGCGGGATTCCAGGTGATGGAGGACGAACGAAATTTCACAGTGGTCCTTCCGCTGATCTGGAACAATCACGCTTCGAAAAATTAATAATTACCCTAAAACTCTGTTATGAAGATTTTAATAGTTGAAGACGAAGACCTGGCCGTAAAAAAATTGCAGAAGACATTGCTCTCCATCGATAAAATGGTAGAAGTGTCGGGCGTTACGGAAAGCATACAGGACACCGTTGACTTTCTCAAGGAAAATCCGTCACCGGATCTTATCCTCATGGATATCGAACTTGCCGACGGGCAAAGCTTCGAGATATTTAACCTCACCGAGGTAAAGGCACCGGTGATATTCATCACTTCTTACGACGAGTACGCCCTTAAGGCGTTCAAGGTAAACAGCGTTGATTACCTGCTTAAGCCGGTTCAGAAAGACGAACTGGAAGCGGCCCTCAATAAATATAAATTGCTGAAAGGTAACGGCACGTCGAAAAACAATAATGACATCAACACGCTGATAAAAGAACTGCAAACAAAGCTGCAGCCCAAAGAATACAGGAAAAGGTTCCTGGTTAAGCAGGCACAAAAACTGGTGAGCATCGAAGTGGATGATATCGCTTACTTCTACAGTGACGGCCGGCTCAACTTTTTCAAAACCACCGACAACCGAAAATTCGTGGTGGACTACACGATGGACGAACTGTCGGAAATGCTCGATCCCGACAAATACTTCCGTATCAGCCGTTCTTTTTATGTTTCGATCGACAGCATCGACCAGATACACGATTATTTCGGCAACCGCCTGTTGCTTCACCTCAAACCGGCTGTCGACAAAGAAGCGCTGGTGAGCCGCGAAAAAGTGATGGATTTCAAAAAGTGGATGGGTAAGTAATTACTTTACCGGCACGTACAGGTCAAATACCGACGTGAACTTGTGCATCTCGGAAGTAAGCGTTGCATCGATAGCGTCGAGGCGCTTTTCGAGCTCAATCTGCTGCGTGAGATTGTTGAGCTGCTGCAGGTCGCAGTTTTTGTTGGAAATTTCCAGGGTGTACAAGAGCCCCTCTTTGTGCCGTCCGATATGCACCTTGCAGTTTTTGGTTCCGGCTTCCACTACAGCCTGGATGCCGCCCTTCATCAGTGTATATAATTCGTAACGCAACTTCATGTTCATCACAAGGTTCTCGATCCCCGGATCTACCAGGACGTCAATACTCGCAGAGTACCGGCTTTTCATCGCGTCAACGTATTCCCTCAACCGTTCGATGGTCTTTCCCATGCTGTCGTTTTCCGGGGCGATGCTCCAAAGCATATCATCCATCGCGACGATCATATCGCTGCTCTTTTTATGGATCTGCTCAAAAAATTCGGGAGCGCGCTCGGGTTCCTTCTCGGCTTTGATCCTCGCTATCTCGCTGAGAATATTGATCTTGTTGAGTGCCGTGTTCACCTCTCCATGCAAATTGTCGGCAATGTCATTCCTCGTCTTCTCAATCATTTCCTTCTTCCTCATTCTTTCCTTGTCAATCAGGTAAAGAATTAACGCTACGAATAAAATAACGATACTGTAAAACCACCAGCTCCTGAGCAGCGGCGGTTCCACAACGATTTTCAGCTCCGCAATATGCTCACTCGATATGCCGTCTGCATTTTCCGTTTTTACCTGGAAAGTATATTTTCCGGCCGGCAGGTAGTTGTAGTTTACCTGGAACTGGTTGCTGATGTTCTTCCATTCTTTGTCAAGGCCCACCATCTTGTACTGGTACGACCATTTCCTGGGATAAAACGACAAACCGGAAAACCCTATCGTCAAAAAGTCCTGGTCGGGACCCAATTCAATCTTTTGCAGGCGCTGCAACGAATCTACTGACAGCGACCTGTTCATCACCTTGAATTCGGTGATCAACACATCGGGCGGCTCGTTGGAAATGTTCAGTCGTTCAGGATCAAATATGATTAAGTTAGTGGTTGTTCCAAACACCAACCTGCCGTCTGGAAGATGGCTCGAACTCGAATAATTGAAATTATCGTTCACCATCCCATCGTTGCGGTCGTAATAAGTGAACCGGTTTCTTTCAACATTCATGCGGCAAAGGCCGTTGAACATGCCGAGCCACAAATTGTTTCGCGAATCTTTTTCAATGCTTCTCACGATATCTGAAGGAAGGCCATCGGCAGAGCTCACCGGCGTTACGGTATGCGTTACCGTATTATAAAAATTGAGGGCTCCCGTTGGAAACACCATAATGCTGTCGTTGTATTCGAACGCATCGGTCACGGCGTCGGAAAGTAACCGCTGCCCTGCGGGCCCGTCGTGGGTAAGATGGATTAAAATGCTGTCGGTGGCCGGATCTATCTTATACACGCCGTTCATCAAAGTGCACACCCACACAAACCCTTTGCTGTCGACCGTGATCTTTTCAATTAAATTATCAGGCGTGCCCGCTATGCTAACGAACCCATTATCAAAATCTCCTTTTGCCTTGTCGGGGTTCCATTTGAATACACCGGCGGCCGGTAATCCTAACCAAATATTGCCCCGCTGGTCCTCCGCAATTGTGCGCACGAGCTTATTGGCAAAAGGAGAAGGATTATGGTGCTTCGCAGTTCTGCCGGCGATGTCATAAACAACGACGCCCGAAGATGTTCCCATCCAGACGGATCTTTTGTCGCGCAGGGGGCAGATGCTCCAGATGGTGTGTGGTTTTTTTTCATCGGCGGTATAGTCTGCTGCCGGTAATTCTTTAACCGCTGCATCGTATCTATGCAGGCCGTCGCCGTTTACTCCTGCCAGCAGGTTGCCGGCGCCATCATGAGCCAGGGCGATGACGGAGCCTTCATCATAATCGCCTGCCGACCTGTTAAAATGCCGTACGCTGCCAAATTGCGGCTGAGACGGTTTGAAAATGTGCACGCCATTGTTGCCCGTGCTGAGCCAAATGTTTTTCTCTCTGTCTTCAAACAAATAATTAATCTCTTCGAAGTCAATTTCGTTGTCTGCTATACCCGACGAAACAGGCACAAATTTGTTTTGCTGTTCGTTGAAATGAAGGAATGAATTGGCCCCCGTGAGCCATACGTTTCCATCTTTCTGGCAAAGCAGTCTTTTGACCTCGTATTCCGTTTTCGGTCGCGGGAGCAATGCTTCGTGGCCAAGTAAAACCGAGTCACTGCCAAGATTGTAGCAGTTAATTGTCGGCAGCGCGGTAACGGGATCATTAATCGTGTACCACAGCCTCGAACGACCATCTATCATGATGTTCTGGTGCCGCATACTTCCGCCAAACCGATCGATAAAGCGGATCTTCTCCAGATTATGCCCGCGGTAGCTGGTGGTCATGGCGCGCCGGTCGTACACGCATATGCCGCTGTCGGTGCCGATCCAGAGTCTTTTGGCGGATGGGTCGTCGGCCACCGAAATCGCTTTCCATCCCGGCGGCAGCCGAAGCTTATTGTGCCTGGAAGAGAATTCCCGGAGGTGGCTGTCGTAGGTGGTAACCTGGTGCCCGTAGATGATGTACATCAGGTTTCCCTCGCCGTCCTCAACCAGTCGCCTTGGCTCTCTCAGCGTTCGGTCGTCGTCGATTTCCAGTTTGACCCTGTTAAAAATAAAGCGGCGGGTATCGAAGGTGCCGATCTCCCCGTTGCCGAGCACCAGCCACAGATTCTGTTTACTGTCGAGGAAAAGGTGATCTATGTAGTTATCGGGCAGCGACCTGCTGTTGCCGGGGATACGGCGAAACGTGATGAAGGTGTGGCCGTCAAAACGTTGCAGGCCGTTAATGGTGCCAATCCAGATAAAACCGCGTTGATCCTGTACGATGGTATTGGCATTGTATGCCGCAAGTCCGTTGTTGAGATTATAGTGCGCAAAAGGGTACAGCTTATCTTCCTGTGCCAGTAAAGATTGTGCAAGCAGCAGTAGCAGCACAACAAATGAAACCTGGAGCTTCCGCACAAAAATGGGTTTGGGAGAACCAAATTTAATCAATTCTTCAATTCATTCCCTTCTCGTTGCAATTCATACACGATGGCCTTTCCCGGCCATCGGGCCATGTACATCTTTGTGCCCGCAATCAAAAACATTCATTCAAAAAACCTTTTCAAAAAAAGAAAAAATGAAAAAGATTCTATTCGTTGCCGTTGTCGCATTTTCACTCGCCTCCTGCGATAAAAACGAAAACGGTGGTAAAGACGGTACTTTCAAGGGCCCGCAGGCCGAGGTTCATGGCGGTAAGGCATGGACATGGGTAAAGCTCGACAAGCAGGGTAACCCCCAGCAAATTGCGATAACCCTCGACGATGCAGCCATGAACTCGGTTCCGGTTGGCGGTACCGGTGGCCACGACCACAGCGGCGGCAACTACTGGCTGCTTAAATTCAACCCGGTAACAGAAGCCGTTATTCCTTTCAATTTCGTGATGCTTAACTGGAACCCCATTGGCCATGAACCCGAGCAGATATATGGAAAACCGCACTTCGATTTCCATTTCTATTCTCAAACAATCGAACAGGTTTCGGCCATCCCTCCTTATGAAGTGGACAGCGCCAAATTTAAAAATGCGCCGGCTCCCGAGTACTTTCCTGCCAATTATGTGAACGCCGGCGGTGGCGTTCCGCAAATGGGTGCACACTGGATCGATGTAACCTCCGGCGAGCTTAACGGGCAGCCTTTCACAGAAACATTCCTGTTCGGTTCGTTCGACGGAAAAATAACCTTCTATGAACCGATGATCACGAAAGCCTTCCTGGAAAGCCAGACAAACTACCAACGCGCCATTCCTGTACCCACAAAGTTCCAGCAGGATGGATGGTATCCTACCGCAATGAGGATCGTACGTCACGATGGGCAAACAGATGTCGTTTTAGACAAGTTTGTTTACCGTCATAAATCATAAATAACCAAAAACCGGGGTGGTATGAAAAAGGGTAAACCATTTAGAATTGTGAAGAGAAAAGAAGGTGTGTACTACGTTGACAATGACATCATCTTCGCGAAAGCCGGCGACGTATTCTTTATGCCCCGCAAATTGCCGCCCGATTTTGAAACAGAGCCAGGCGATTTACCCACCCGCGCCAACGCGAAACAAATCGAAGTCATGTCCGAAGAGTTTTGATGGCAGGGTGAGCAAGGTCAGCCCCGCTACAACCCATAGAACCCGTAAGTTCTGTGGGTTTTTTTATTTGTTCCGGGCTTGAGGCGGTGTATCATTTCCGAACATTCACTGTATCATACCGGAAACCATTTAGCAGGTCGGAATTATTTAAGGCGCTGATAATTCGTTACTTATCAAAATGGCACAACCTTGTACTATTTTTGGTATGCTGAAATTATTCTTCAAGATCGCCTGGCGCAATCTTCGGCGCAATAAAACTTATTCGTTAATCAACATTATCGGATTGGCCATTGGCCTTGCCAGCTTCGTGCTCATTGCGCTGTATGTTACCGACGAGCTTAGCTACGACCGGTACAACACCAAAGCCAGCCGCATTTACCGCATCAATACAAGTGTAAAGATGGGCGGCTATGAAAATAATATGGCGGCTACCAGCGATCCTATGGGCGCTGCGCTGAAAAAGGATTATCCCGAAGTAGAACAGTACACGCGCTTCTATGCGGCAAGCGGGTCGCGCCTCATCAGGAAAGGCAACGAGTTCATCAACGAAGACAAGATTGCTTATGCCGATTCAACGCTGTTCGACGTGTTCACGTTGCCTGCCGTACGGGGAGATGCCCACACGGCACTCAATAACCCGAATACAGTAGTGATCAGTGAATCGGCGGCAAAAAAATATTTCGGCAACGTTGACGTGGTGGGAAAAAATATCGAAACTAATTCTACGCTTTACAAGATCACCGCTGTTATCAAAGACGTTCCCGATAATTCCCATTTCGACTTCGACTTCCTGTTTTCGATGGATAACGCGCCTTACAATTTCGGCAACTATCTCAGCCATAATTTTCATACTTACCTGCTGCTGAAGGAAGGCACCGATTACAAACAGTTTGAAAAAAAATTCAGCGAATACATCCAAAGGTATGTACTGCCACAGGCACAGCAGGTAATGGATATTAAAAGCATAGAAGAGTTTGAAAAGGCCGGCAACCGGCTTGAATACACGCTTACCCCCTTGCTGAAAATTCATTTGTATTCACACCTCTACTCCGAACTTGGCACAAACGGCAACATACAATATGTATATATTTTTTCTGCGGTAGCCATTTTTATCCTGATGCTGGCGTGCATCAACTTTGTTAATCTCTCTACCGCGCGCTCGATGAAACGCGCCAGGGAAGTAGGCGTTCGGAAGGTTATGGGCACCACCAGGGCTAACCTGGTAAGGCAGTTCATTTCCGAATCGGCAATGACGGTGCTGCTATCTATGATTGCGGCTCTTGTGATTACCCTATTGACACTGGACGCATTTAACCAGCTTGCATCAAAGTCGCTTACGGCAGGTATGCTGCTCCAACCAAAAATTCTTTTGATTATCGTGCTGCTTCCGGTGGTCGTTAGCCTGGTAGCCGGCAGTTACCCATCATTTTTCCTCTCTTCTTTCAAACCAACCGATGTATTAAAGGGAAAGATCATGAGTGGTTCGTCGAAAAGCATTTTGCGCAGCGGCCTGGTAATTTTCCAGTTTGCCACTTCCATTGTGCTCATCATCGCGACGATAACTGTTTACCGGCAGCTAAACTTCATTCAGAACAAGCAACTCGGCTTTAACAGGGAACAGGTGCTGATCGTTGACGGTACAAGCGCCCTCGGCAACAACGCGGATGCTTATAAAAACGAAATGTCAAAATTGCCGGGAGTAACGAATGCTACCTATGCAGGATACATTCCCGTTTCGGCTTCGGCACGCAGCGACAATACTTTTTCAAAGGGAGCCGTGGTAAGTTCCACGAATTCGTTCAACATGCAGGAGTGGGAGGTGGATTATGACTACATCCGCACCATGGGCATGCATATTATCAGGGGAAGAAATTTTTCCCGCGACTTTGGAACCGATTCATCAGCCATTATCATTAACGAAACTACGGCGTCGATGCTCGGCTATCCCGACCCCGTTGGCAAAAAGATATACACGTTAACGTCCTTTCCCGAAAATAAGTTGATCTCCTATACCATCATCGGCGTAGTAAAGAATTTCAACTTTGAATCTTTAAGGGAGAATATCGGCCCGCTTTGCATGACGCTCGGCGGCGCAAATTGGTCAACCGCTTTCAGGATAAATGCAGCCGATGCGGGCGACATCATTACACAGGCAGAAAGAAAATGGAAGGCCATGGCGACCGGCATGCCGTTCAGCTACCGGTTTCTCGACGATTCATTCAATAACATGTACCGCGCAGAGCAGCGCGTTGGGCAACTGGCGGTCATCTTTGCATCGCTGGCGATCCTCATCGCCTGCCTTGGTTTATTTGGATTGGCAACGTTTATGGCCGAACAGCGTACAAAAGAAATAGGCGTGAGAAAAGTGCTGGGTGCCAGTGTTCAGAATATCATTGTGATGCTGTCACAGGACTTCCTGAAACTCGTTGTCATCGCCGCCGTCATCGCCTTCCCCATTGCCTGGTGGAGCATGCACACGTGGCTGCAGGATTTCGCGTACCGCATTAATATCGGCTGGTGGATATTCGGAATCGCAGGCGTCACCGCAGCACTTGTGGCACTCGTTACCGTTAGCTTTCAGGCGGTGAGGGCCGCGCTCGCCAATCCCGTTAAAAGTTTACGGACAGAATAAAAAGTTTAGGTCGCCAGCGGGGGTCCGGAAGGAACCGTAAGAGGCGCCCTCTTATTCTTGTACCCGTAGCGTTTGCCCGTAAATTTGGCTGTCCGGTATTCTCCCATGTAAATGTCTCCCGATAAAGAGTCAGGTGATGCAGTGCCCGAAAAAATAAAGGTTACATGGTCGCCCGGCTGTCTTTCGACGCTTCTCAGCACTATCGCGTTACCTTCTATTGTTCCTTCGAGGTCGCGAACGGTGAACTCGCCTTTATGCGTTCCGCGCAGCCAGTTTCCGTCCTGTTCAATCACCAGGCTGTGATTGCCTGTGCTGCTGAAAAACTCAATGGTCACATCCCAGCGTCCGCCGATATTTACGGTAGAAGGGCTCATTTGCATTTTCCGCGCGGGGCGGTTTTGCTTAAGCACTCCCGAAACTCTGTCGGCCACTATCTTATCGTCGCCCTGCTGCATTTGCCCGGCGGTGATATCAATCGACGTTTCGCCTTTTTCATATCCTCTGGCTCCGCCGCTTCCCACGGCAATTCTTGGCTTCGTTCTCCCGAGTTCTTCCGCCAGTTCGGCGCCGGTAAGGTTGAGTTTGTCGGCGTCCCATTTTATTTTCAGCACGGGGCTCTTGTTAGAAAGCTCCTTAGGCTCTTCAATTTCTGTAGTCACCCCGTCAACTTTTTTGACGGCCTTTGCGATGTTGTCAAGGTATGACATCCACTGTTTCCATTTTTTATCATGGTCATAAGTGATCCATCCTTCAACTGCTGCCAGCATACCCATCATTTCTTCGCGGCCCACTTTATTGTCTCTTCCCGGACCATGGTGGGGAGAGCTGGCCTGCCAGGCAGACATCAATATATCCTTTCTGCCGATCAGCAGGCCCGCGCATTGCGGTCCGCATAATGCCTTGCCACCGCTGTAGGCAACAATGTCGGCGCCCTTTTCGAGATGTACGCAGGGAACGGTAAGATCTTCCGCTGCCGCGTCAACCAGTACCGGTATTTTTTTCGGCCTGGCAACAGCAACAACATCTTCCAGTTTAAAATCGGTTGGTTCCATGGCCATCAGGTAAATCATCGCTGTGTTGGGTCCAAGCGCATCCGTCAGTTCCTCCATGGTGTTTACTGTTATTACCTTCACCCCGATATTTCTTATGGCATGGTCGTAAACATTGCGTGAGCTCCGGGGTATCACTACTTCAGTTTTTTCAAAACCGGTAAGATCAGGTATCCTTACCAGCTTTTCCGGATTGCCACCGGTTACACACGCGGCGGTAATATGCTTGAGGCCCGCCGCACAACCGGCAGAAACCATTCCCCATTCCGATTTTGTGAGCTCTCCCAGGCGCTTGCCGATTGCATCTGCCAGCTCATCATATTGTACAAACGATGAAGCAGCGGCTTCCATGGCCTCGCGCACATACGGCCTCTCGATCGATCCCCCAATGATGGTGAATGTGCCGCGGCAGTTGATTAGCGGCTCGACGCCGATGGCACGAAACGCATTCTTTTCCACCAGGGGTGCCGCGCCGCCGGCAGTTTCACGCGCACTCGCGGGTATTGCACCCGCACCAGCCAACGGAAGAAGGGTTAACCCCTTGATGACATCTCTTCTTTTCATCCTTTTATATGTTTTATTTATTCGTTGCGAAATTTGAGCACGTTAAGATAGATAATATTTAAGTTTCATCGCCATAGTTTGAATAACTAAACTTAAATTCGAGATTTCCCTTACGTAAATCTACTGCACATGAAATCTGTTACCTTTTTGTGGCGCGCTCTCCTTTTGGCGTTGCTTGCCGTTCCTGCGCTTACTTTCGGACAAACGGTCGACATCCTCATCAAAGGCGGTCACGTTATTGATCCCAAAAACAAAATTGATGCGAAGATGGATGTCGCCATCGCCGATGGTAAAATACTTCGCGTGGCTCCTTCCATTTCCGCCGACGGCGCCAAGAAAGTGATTGACGCCACCGGGTTGTATGTAACTCCCGGCATCATCGACATGCACGTGCATGTGTTTTTTGGCACAGATCCCGAACTGTACATCGCCAACGGACCCACAAGCGTTCAGCCCGATGCGTTTAGTTTTCGCGCAGGCGTTACAACTATGGTTGACGCGGGATCGGCCGGATGGAAAAACTTCAGGCAGTTTAAAAAACAAACCATCGACCAGGCGCAAACACGCGTTCTCGCATTCATCAATATTTCAAGCTATGGCATGACCACGCGGTATGACGAGCAGGACATCCAGGACATGAACCCGAAGATGACGGCATTAATGATCACCAAAATGTTTCCGGAAACTATCGTCGGTATAAAGTCGTCGCACTATTGGGGCGATTTTGGACAGGTAGACAAAGCAGTAGAAGCCGGAAAGCTTGCCAACGTGCCGGTGATCGTGGATTTTGGCGAACACCATCCGCCAAACTCGATCGAAGATCTCTTTATGAAGCACCTGCGGCCAGGCGATATTTTCACGCACACATTTTCGTACGGACCGAAGGACCGCGAAACAGTGGTGGATGAAAACGGAAAGGTGAAACCATTTGTGTTTGCCGCCCAAAAAAGAGGTATTGTGTTCGACGTGGGCCATGGCGGCGGAGCGTTTTCATGGCGGCAGGCCGTTCCCGCCTTTCAACAAAAATTTTATCCGAATACGATAAGCACCGACCTGCATACCGAAAGCATGAACAGGGGAATGAAAGATATGTCGAATGTAATGGGAAAATTTTTAGCAATGGGCATGCCTTTGCAGGATGTGATCTTCAGATCTACATGGAGTCCCGCAATGGTAATTAACAGAAAAGACCTCGGCAACCTCGACGTGGGCGCAGAGGCCGATGTTGCGGTGTTCAGTCTCAAAAAAGGCGATTTTGGTTTCCTGGATGTACGCAACCAAAGGTATAAGGGAACGGAGAAGCTGATAGCCGAGCTCACCATCCGTGCAGGCAAAGTAGTGTGGGACCTTAACGGCCTCGCCGCAACCGACTACGATCCCAAACAGGTGAAGTAAGCCCTATAATTTCAATCTAAAAATTCCAAGACGCCTTAACGGTTGTTACTATCAAATGAACAATATACTTGCAGGAAATTTTCTGTTTGCGCGTTTCTTTTATTGCACTTTTATCGCGTTGCTGATGGCTTTCTCATCATGCAGGCAGGAAGCAAAAACGCCCGAACCCGACGCCGATAATGGCGGACTGCTTCTTCCAAACAATTTCAGGGCACTGGTGGTTACCGACAGTGTAGGTCGCGCGAGGCACATTGCCGTGAACGACAACGGCGACATTTATGTGAAGCTCACTTTCAACCCTAAAATGGATGGAGGAGGCGGCACCGTTGGAATACGCGATCTCAACGGAGACGGAAGAGCAGACTCGATCGTTTATTTTGGCGATTACAAAGACAGGGGAGGATCCGCCGTAGGTGTTACCATTCATAACGGATACCTGTACACGAGCTCTGTAACACAGGTGCTGCGCAACAAGCTGACTCCGGGAGAACTGGTGCCTAAAAGCAAAACGGAAGTTGTATTTAATGATGACACGGCCGCAATTCATCACTGGCACACCACAAAGCCGTTGGCCTTTGATGAAAAGGGAAACATGTACATCCCGTTTGGCGGCCCTTCCGATGCGGGCCAGAACCTTACGCTGTACGGGCCTGTTGGCGTTCCGAACGGCGAGGGGCTCGATCCTTCACCCGAATTGGAAAAGCACGCGGGTGTCTGGAAATTTGATGCGGATAAAATCAACCTCACACAAAAAGACGGCGAGAAATTTTCAACGGGCCTCCGCAGCATCGTGGGCATGACCTATAATCCGGCAGATAAAACGGTGTATGCGGTGGTGAATGGAATGGATAATTTTCATACGCTGTTCCCCGACAAATTCAGTGCATGGCAGGGCGCGGTGCTTCCCTCCGAAACCCTGGTTAAGATAACGGAGAGTTCGGACTATGGCTGGCCCTATGCATATTACGATCATTATCAGCAGAAAAATATATTGCAGCCCGCCTACGGCGGCGATGGCAACATCACCGGCAGAGCCGAAAAATTCGATTTGCCGGTGATGGGTTTCCCGGCCCACTGGGCGCCCATGGATATCCTGTTTTACCAGGGCACCCAGTTCCCGGAACGATACAGGAAGGGCGCCTTCATTGCCTTTCATGGTTCAACAGACAGGTCGCCGTACCCGCAGTCGGGATATATCGTTTGCTTTGTTCCGATGGAAAATGGGAAAGCAACCGGCACCTGGGAAGTATTTGCCGACGGATTTACGGGGAGAGACACTGTCGCCACCACCAGCGAAGCAAAATACAGGCCGATGGGATTGGCAGAAGGCCCGGATGGTTCGCTCTACATTTCCGAATCCAACAAGGGAAAAATATGGCGGGTGATGTACAAGGGAGATAAAGACAGCTTCGGCGAAGCCGATCTCGCTGATATGGAAAAGCGAAAATCCATGTCCTATATCAAGGACCCGGACGAAGTAAAGGATGTGCTGAACATTGGAAGCGGGTCGGAAGGTTATAAGCTGTACAGCATCTATTGCCGTAACTGCCACCAGGGCAATGGAAAAGGCGACAACAACCGTTTCCCTCCTCTTGCGGGCTCGGAATATGTGCTGGGCGATAAAGAGCGGCTGATAGGCATTTTGCTCAATGGATTGCAGGGAGAAATTACCGTTAACGATACAAAATATGACGGACTGATGCCGCAGTTTGGTCACCTCGACGACTACGCGCTCGCTTCGGTGCTAACCTTTATCCGCACAAGATTTAAAAATGACGCATCGCCGATAACGCCCGACGAGGTAAAGGCAGTAAGAGATAAACTGAAAAAATAATCCTAATAGCTTGCGTTCTGGGGTAATGAATTTTTCAGATCGATTTCGCGTTGCGGTATCGGAAACACCAGCCTGGGGTCATCGTAGGGATGGCCATCTACGGTAATTTTTAACCTTTTTACGGTAAGGAACCGTTCGCCTTCAAAAGCCAGTTCCCTGAACCTTTCCATTACTGCGTCGTCCGCATCAACGGTCAGCAGCACATCCACACCGGCGCGCTCACGAATCACGTTAACATCTTCCAACGGTGTGTTGTCGCCAACCTGCGCACCGCTTCTCAAATTTGCTTCCGCCCTGGTGAGATACATTTCTGCGAGGCGAAAAACGGGTATCGCTTTATACAGGTCCTGGAATTTCGAAGTGAGCATGCCAACATCGCCGGCAACGCTTTCTCCTTCCTCGAAAAATTGTCCGCGCGCGTCGCCTGCTTCGTATTTCGCGAGGTGTTCTTCCGTAACCTGTATTTCGCCCCTGCCCAACGGATAGGCAGCATAAAGAGCGGTGATGCCCTCGTTGCTGGTGCCTGCATTACTTTGGCTCGTTTGCTGAATGGCGAAAATATCTTCCGTTGAGTTTGTTGTATTATTAAACGCCTTGTCAAAAGATGGCGCCAGCTCAAAGGCATCTGATGTAATTACCTCATTGGCCGCAGTTGCAGCATCGCCGTATTTGGCCTGCGATAAATATACCCTGGACAGCGCAGCGAATGCTGCATACTTCGTTGCGCGAAAGTTATCCTGTTCTGCCGGTAATTTTTCCGATGCCGCTGTAAGGTCGGCCACCACCTGTGCATATACTTCTTCAAGGCTGGCACGCGGAAGCCTGTCTCTTTCCGGGTCGTAGCCATCAACAGGTTGAACGATAAGCGGCACGCCGGGTTCCTGCGAAACATTTCCTGCAGAATACGGTTGTGCGAACAGGTTAACAAGGTAATAATATACGAGGCCCCTCATAAATTTTGCTTCTCCTTCAATTACGTCTCTTTCTTCTTCCGAAACAAGATCGAGTTTACTCAAAACAATGTTCGCGATATTGATGGTGTGATATGAATTCGCCCAAACTTCGTAAATGCTTAATGAGGACGCGACCTGGTTTTTGCGGATAACATCTTCATAGTCTGCAAAAGTTCCCAGCCACAGTAAGTCGTTATCGCTAACCAGCAATTCAGAAAACGTGTTATATTTTTCTCCGAAGGCGTTCGCATTCTGCAGGGAAGCATAACCGCCAAAAAGCAACCCCCTTACATCGTCTGCGGAACTTATTTCGGTAGGTGTAAGCGTATTCTGCGGCGTTACATCCAGCTTCTTGTTACAGGCCATTAAGGAAAGAAAGACGATAGAAATGAATATGTTTTTCCGCATACTTTAGAATTTAACGTTCAATCCGAAAGAGATCGTTTTCGGCTGGGGGATGGTGTAAAAGTCGATGCCTCCTGCAATATTGCCGACGCTCGTGCCGCCGGTTCCGATTGTGTTTACCTCGGGGTCGCTGATGTAATCGGTCAGCGTCCATAAATTCATGCCGGAAACGTAGAGCCGGACAGCGCTTATTCCCTTCCATTGCAGATTTTTCAGCGTGTATCCCAACGATGCCTGCCGCATGCGGATGTAAGATCCGTCGTAAAGCCAGCGTGATGATGCACGCTCGCCGGTCGAATTAAATGCGCCCGAGCGCGGAACATTTGTGATGTCACCAGGGTTTTTCCATGCGTTCAAAATCTCTTTTGTCTGGTTGTCAAAACCGCCGGCAAAACCGGCCGTCATATATATGCCGGCATCATTAAAAATTTCATTACCGGATACAAAGGTGAAGAACACATTCAGGTCGAAATTTTTGTAGAAGAAGTTATTCGTAAATCCGCCGGTGAAGTCGGGATTAGGATTACCCACCACCATTCTTTCTGCAAGATTATAGTCACTTGTTTCCTTTCCATTTGCATCGAGGTATAAAGCGTCGCCGGTTTGCGGATCGACGCCAACAAAATTCTGCATGTAGAACACGCCTATTGCCTGTCCCTCCATGGCCCTGGAATACACGTACGATCCTCCTTCGATGATCTGGTCGTTGATATCTTTTATCTTGTTTTTATTGAACGCTATATTGAATGAGCTGTTCCACCTGAACTGCTGGTTTTCGATGATCCTTCCGTTCAGCAAGAGTTCTACGCCTTTGTTCTCGAGGCTTCCCAGATTTTGCAAAATCTGGTTAACGCCGGCGATGTTATTAAAATACCCGTTGGTGGCCGGAACGTTTACTGCCAGCAGCAGGTCGCGGGTTTGTTTGTTGTAAACGTCAACTTCACCGGTGAGGCGGTTGTCGAATAAACCAAATTCAACGCCCAAATCATATTGCGTTGTTTTCTCCCATTTCAAATTCGGGTCGCCGAGTTGTGCGGGACTAAAGCCAGGAAGGCTGGGGTAATTGGAAACGAGGAACAACTGCTGGTATTCATGTTCTCCTATTTCGGCGTTGCCGGTAGCGCCGGCACTGGCCCGTACCTTCAGGAAGCTGATGGAAGACGATTCGCTTAAGAACGATTCTTCAGAGAGTATCCATCCCAATGAAGCAGCGGGAAAATAACCGTAGCGATTCTCAGGGCCGAACCTCGACGATCCATCGGCGCGAATGCTTACGCCCGCAAGATATTTATCCTTGTAAGTAAAGTTCGCCCTCGCGAAATAAGAAAGAAAATTATAGCGTTCGTTCGATGAATTACCAAAGGTGATGCTGGTGGCGCCCGACAAATTCTTCACGGCTCCCGATGGATAACTTTCGCCCTGGATGGCAGAAGTGATCGCGTCGTTTTGCAGGAAGCTCATACCGGCCACTGCGTTTAATTTCAAAGATTCTCCTATGTTCGGGTGAATTGTGAAATAGTTGTTGGTGTTGAAGGTCACATTCTGAGATGTAAAGAACTGGCCCTTTCCAACGCCTTCTCCGTCCTGTGTTCTCTTGTCCGAAAAAGTGCTCTCGGTCATGTTAAGGATGTCGGT
>CBIGXK010000044.1:0-16871 GCA_966193805.1 uncultured bacterium
AACGACGATTGAAATACATTGGCGTGGATCGAATCGTGTTCAAATTTTAAGAACAGGACGCATACGCTGAGAGGTATTATTGACGGTGATCTTGAAATTATCGACGGCCTTCACTTCAAACCTTTGCTGGGCTACAATCTCGATCTTAACCAGTCGAAGGAATTTGTCAAAGATATTCAGTACTATAACTGGAGAAAAGGCGAGCCAACGATTTACCAGGGTCCCAATAACCTCACCGAAAATAACGATTACCTGTCGGTAGTTACCCTGCAGGCGCTGTTGCAATACACCAAAAAGTTTGGTGAGCATGAGTTCAGTGTACTGGGCGGATACTCGCAGGAAAAAACGCAGTTTAATTATTTGCGCGGCTACCGTTTCGGTTTCCTGAATAATTCACTTAGCGAGCTGGATGCCGGTCCGGTGACCGGGCAGGAAACAAACGGTTCATCGTACCAGGTCGGACTTCAATCCTTTTTCGGCAGGATCAACTATTCGTTCAGGGATAAGTATTTACTGGAAGCGAATATCAGGAATGATGGCTCGTCGCGGTTCGCAAAAGGAAAACGATGGGGAACTTATCCTTCCTTTTCGGCTGCATGGCGGTTGTCTGAAGAGCCGTTCTTCGATGCGCTCACGGATGTTATATCAGAATTTAAGCTACGTGCTTCCTGGGGTATGCTGGGCAACCAGAATATCGGGAGCTATTATCCCTATATTGCGACCATCGCATCGGGCATGAATTACTCATTTGGCAATGCGGTTGCCAACGGCGTTGCGCCCGGTAATGGTGCAAATTCCATGATTCAGTGGGAAGATACAAAGTCGACGAACATAGGGTTCGATGCGGCGATCCTCGGCGGTAAAATAACCTTAACCTCCGACTATTTCATTCGCACTACCAGCAACATGCTTATGGATATTCCTGTAAGCAATGTGTATGGGTTCAATCCTCCCGTGCAAAACGCCGGTAACATCGAGAACAAAGGGTTTGAGCTGGAGCTTGCGTATCATGGCAGGGGAACCGCGTTCACCTTCGACATTTCCGGTAATGCTTCATTTATCACGAACACCGTAACTAACCTCGAGGGCACCGATCCAATCATTAACGGTTATACCTTTCTGAAAGTCGGTTACCCGATCAACTCTTTTTATGGTTATGAAGCCGAGGGGATTTTCCAGACGCAACGCGAGATCGATAATCATGCGCAGCAAAGCGGAGGTGTGATCGCTCCCGGTGACCTTATGTACAAAGATCAGAACGGTGATAATGTTATTAACGGAGATGACCGTGTGTACCTGGGTACTTATTTTCCGAAAGTGACTTACGGCCTCAACGTTTCGATGGGATGGAAAGGTTTTGATGCCACCGTCTTTCTGCAGGGCGCAGCAGGCGTAAAGGGGTTTCTGCGCGGCGAAGTCATGGGTATGACGGGTGATAAAATCGGTAAGCCGACTTCTATATTCGAAGAACGCTGGACGCCCGACAATCCCACCGACGGGTTTCCGCGGTTCTGGAACGCTTATTCGCAGAACAATCCCACCAGCAATGCCTCCTCTTTCTGGATCCGCGACGCAGGTTACATGCGCGTAAAGAATGTACAGGTTGGCTACACGTTCTCTTCACGTAAAATGGAGAAAATGGGATTGAAGAAAGCCAGGATATTTTACAGCGGGCAAAATATATTCACCGTCACGCAATTCTATGACTGGGTCGATCCTGAGGCTCCGGCAGGCGAAACGGGTTATACTTACCCGCAGGTGAAAGTGAATACACTGGGTGTCAACCTTACATTTTAATCATCGATCCTAAAAGAACAATACATGAAAAAGATATCACCTGTCATATTCATCATGCTGGCCTTCGCGCTTAGCTCATGCAAGAAAGACTTTCTCGACCTTCAGCCGCTTGACGAATACAGCGAAACATCGTTGTGGACGTCTGTGGAAGATGCAGAGGCCGCGCTCAACGGCTGTTACAACGGATGGGAAAGCGGCGAATGGATATACTACATCGATTGTGCGTCCGACAATGCCTTTAATCCTTATCCATGGGAGGGATATTCCATGATGGGTAACATGGTTTTGCTGACGCCCACCAATACCGGCATCAACCGGTGGAACTTCAATACCATTCAAAAAGTAAACTGGTTCCTGGCCAATATCGATAAAGTAACGATGGATGACGAGCTCAAAAACAGGATGAAGGCCGAAGCAAGGTTTTTGAGAGCATACAAATACGTGATCATGACACAAGCCTACGGCGACGTTCCATTACTCACTGCCAACATAACACCCGAAGAGGCGAATGGGATTGGCAGAACGCCGAAAGCTGAAGTGGTTAAATTTATACTGGACGAATTGGCTGATCTGCCGCAGAGCCTTCCCGAAAGCTATTCGGGAGAAGATGTGGGAAGAATAACCAGCGGCGCGGCATGGGCGCTTAAAGCAAGAACGGAATTGTACAATGGCATGTTTGCCGAATGCATTGCCTCGTGTAACCAGGTGATCGGCAAATACGAGCTGTTTTCCAGCTTCCCCGATCTGTTTCGCATCCAGCATGAAAACAATTCGGAAATTATTCTTGATGTACAGTTTGTACAAAATTTCAATTCGCTGGGAGTGGGCGTCCTTCCGCCGCAAACATCGGGCGGATGGTGGTCGGTTAATCCTACGCAGTCGCTTGTGGACGAGTTCGAAATGATCAATGGCAAAACAATTGATGATCCCACATCGGGTTACAATCCGGACGATCCGTATCAAAACCGCGATCCGCGCCTCCAGTATACCATCGTGGTTCCCGGGGCACTTTATGACGGCGCCTATTTTGATCCGTTGAATCCTTCATCATATGATTATTACGCAGCGTATAACTATACCGGCTATGCGGGAAAGAAATTTACGTCTAACCTGTCCGACTTTACCGATATGTGGAACACTGGCTTAAATATTCCGGTAATAAGATATGCGGAAGTGCTGTTGATGTACGCGGAGGCAAAAGTGGAGAACGGTGAAATCGACAACAGTGTGTACGACGCATTGGACCAGGTGCGCGAGCGTGCCGGGATGCCTGTTGTAGACAGGGTTGCCTATGCCTCCCAGCCCGATTTGCGGGAGCTGGTGCGTCGCGAAAGGCGGGTGGAACTGGCGCTCGAAGGTTTAAGATGGTTTGATGTTCAGCGTTGGAAAATTGCGGAAGAGGTCATGGACGGGCCGGTGTATGGCTCGAGACTGGGAACTGTAGACCCAGATACAGGTGAACTGGATCTTAACGACGACAGGATTTTATCGGAGCAAAGATCTTTCGACGAATCAAAGAATTACCTGTGGCCGATACCGCAGTCGCAGATTGATATCAATAAAAATCTGACACAAAATAGCGGGTACTGAGAGCAGGAATTTGGTTAACTTAAATAAAAAGATTTGAGAAAGGCATCAATAGTAACTATTGCATTTATTATCGCTATAACCGGGTATTCACAACCGGCAACGCAGGTATCCAAAGCCGTTGAGGATTCTGCAAAAGCAAGGTTCCAGAGAAATACACATACGGTGGTGCTCGACGGGCAGTCGAAAATCGTTTCGTGGATGAGTCCCCAGTCGACGGCCTACGACCGGTTCCTGCATCAGCGCTGGAATTTTATAAAAACGATGGTTCCTAACAGTCCGGGCCCAGAACCGCGATCGCTGTATCCCCAATATTATTTTTACTGTGCGTATCGCCCAAAGAACGGGGAACTGGAGCCGGATATGTGGATGAACGACGTGGGAGAAAAAATCCCGAACTGGTTCGAATCCGCACGCTTATATTACGCATACACGGGCGACAGTTCTGTAATGACGATCATCAGGGATTTTGTTGACTATGAAATGGAGCATGGCATCAGCCCCGCTCATTTTTCATGGCCGAATTTTCCCTATACCACCACCAATGCGGGCGACACGCTGTTCAGGGGATTTACGTCGGCAAACAGGTTTTCGTTACATGAGATACAGGTGGACCATGCCGGCGAAATAGGACTCACGTATTATCGCATGTATCAGTACACCGGTAATAAAAAATATCTTAACGCCGCCCTTAACGTGGCTAATGTGCTCGCTTCGAAAGTGAGAGTGGGCAGCGCCACACATTCGCCATGGCCGTACCTTGTGAATATGGAAACCGGCAAGGTCACTTGCGAATACGGCGCCAACTGGTCGGGCTGTTACACGTTGCTCGATCAACTGGCCCGGGCCGGCATCGGCAACGTCGCAGCTTACCGCGATGCGTGTAAAAAGGTGAAAGATTTTGTACTTGAATTTCCCATGAAAACCGGTTACTGGACAGACGGCCATTCGGATGTTCCCGTGCGAAGCAATACTTATAAAAGCAACCTGAGCGCAAGCAACTGGAAATTGTTCATGCTCGATTACCCTGAATTCAATGACAACTGGAAAGCAGATATTCCGAAATTAATAGCGTGGACGGAAAAATATTTTGTTCATCGCGGTGATTCCAGCGAGCCGGGAACGCTATGGGGTGCCAACATCGTAGGCGAACAGGACGATTTTTTATTCAAGATGGGTTATCAAACTGCCCGGTACGGCGCAGAAACGGCAAGGTGGTATGCGATTTCCGGAGATAATGCATACAAGGAAAAAGCCTACCGCTCACTTAATTGGGTAACGTATTGCAGCGATTCCAACGGCATGGCATTTGAAAGTCCGTTAAGCAACAATATCTCCAACTGGTGGTCCGACTGTTATGGCGAATGTCCACGAATGTTCTATCATGCGCTGGCTGCCGTGCCCGAGTGGGCGCCCCCGGGCGAGAATCATATTCTGTATTCAAAAGACGTTTTGACGAACGTGGTTTACTCCGGCAAGTCGGTTGAATATACTGCCACAGGTAATAACGGGATAGAAACTTTCCGGCTCAATTTCAAACCCTCTACGGTGACGGTTGACGGAAAGAAACTTCGCCAAAGATCTTCGGCGGATGGTTCTTATTATCAAACCAGGAAATTGCCTGGTGGTGGATACGCCCTCGAAATTTTCAGGAAAACCGATGGCAAAATCGTTGTCAGCGGTTCATAATTTAACCAATTAAAGTTTTGCTCATGTTTAAAATACCGGGTGTTTTACTGTGCTGCGCAATGTTCTCTTTACAGGTGTGTGCACAGGCGGGGAAAGACACAACGCAATTTGATCTCCGGATCGACGGGTCGCAAAAGTTTCAGCCGATTGATGGGATCGGCGTAAACGTAAACACCCGCAGTTGGAACGGCACGGAACTGCAAGAGGCAATAGAACTGCTGCACGACTCCATGAACGCCGTTGTGTGGAGAGTGCTTGCCGAAACCGTGGAGAAATGGGAAGAGGAGAACGACGACGACGATCCTTTTCATTTTAACTGGGCGTACTACGACAAGTTGTATGAAACCCCCAAGTTTCAAAAAGTGTGGGACATGGTCGCCTACCTCAACAAGCGCGGTATCACCGATAAACTGATGATCAACTTTATGGGCGTGGTGCCCAAATGGATGGGAGAAGAAGTGGTGAAGCCGGAGTTTGAAGACGAATACATCGAGATGATCGTTTCCTTCTTTTATTATGGCATTAAAAAGAAAAACCTCCGCATTTCATTGATATCGCACATGAATGAACCCGACATCCGAAAGGAGGGGCCTACGGTAAAGCCCTTGCAGTATGCGTCAATTTTTTCAAAATTCATCAAGAGAATGCAACAGGTGGGACTTGGCGATGTCAGGTATGTTGGTCCCGATGTGGCAGGCATGAACGATGGCATCAACAATTATATGCCGGAGATGATGAAGGATACAACTATTATGAATAACCTGGCATACATCGGGCTGCATTCGTATGCCGGCTCTTATGCGCCGGTAGATTCCACGATAAACAAATCACCCTATCCCGAAATGAATTACTGGATCACCGAGTGGAATGAGTGGTGCAATGGCTGCGATGACGGAAAGATCGGCACCTACGATTACAACTATGCCCGGAAATCGGTCAGGCACCTTATCGACCTGATTGAAAATGGCGCGTCTTCCTGCATGGTGTGGGAGGGCTACGACAGCTACTATGAGCACCACGCCCCCAGTCCGTTCAGCTACTGGGGTGTGTTGAAGTTTAATAAAGATTCCAGGACGTATACGCCGAGGAAACACTTTTACACCATCTCGCAGGTATCCAGGTATCTTTTGCCCGGATCGGTGAGGATCGGAACCACGCCTTCCATAGATGATTTTTTCGTGATTGCCGTGCAGGATTCGCTGAAGCGCGTGAATATACTGGGCGTTAACCTGAATAACACGCCTGTTCATTTGAATGCGTCGTTAAAAAATTTACAGAAGATAAAGGGATTCAGGATGTCACATACCAACGAATCGGTAAATTTTGAAACGGACGCTGACGTAAAGACGCGAGGCGGGAAACTGAAAGCCACCATACCCGCGAATTCCGTGTTTGCATTAACCAGTTATTAATGTGAGCTTATCACGTCGGAAAATAAAAACGAATGAATAACATTGTAAAAATTGCCGTTACTGCGCTTCTTTTGATGGTGCAGGTGATTGCAACAACAGGTTGCGCAGACCTCAAGGAAGGGGATGGCCATTCGCCCATTCTCCTTTTGGCAACCAACGAACATTTCGGCACGTACACCGGGCAGATTTTACTGGCCGAAGGGTTCAATGAATATGAAGTCGATTCTATTGGGGGCGCTAACGTTGATGAGACTTTCCTGCAACAATTCAACGTGGTGATACTGGCACAGCCGGCGGTTACCGATCCGCAGCGGCAATTGCTGGAAAATTATGTTGAAAAAGGCGGTTGTCTTATTGCCTTTCGCCCGGATAAAAAGCTTGCTCCCCTGTTTGGGCTTGCAGCGCCTACAGGCACGCTCGACGAGGGCTATATTTCTATAGGGGCCGTGCCGGGCCTATGCGAGGGTTTATCCACAGAAACCCTGCAGTTTCATGGAACAGCCGACCGGTATGCCGTCGAAACGGCTGCCACTGTTGCTTCATTGTACAAAGACGCCAATACCAAAACCGGTTTTCCGGCCGTGGTAAGGAATGAGAGGGGAGAGGGCCGCGCCTTTGCTTTTTTATACAACCTGCCGGAGAGCATTGTGTTAACCCGGCAGGGCAACAGGGATGATGCGGGCAAGGAGATGGACGGCATCACCGGCATAAGGGCAATGGACCTGTTTACAGGCGGATGGGTGGATACAGCAAAGAATACGATCAACCAGGCCGATGAGCACATGCATTTGCTGAGCAGGTGTATAGAAGATTCGTATGCGGATGTGGGCCCGTTGCCACGCTTCTGGTATTTCCCCGACTCGCTTCAATGCCTGGTAACGCTTAATAATGATGGTGAAGATTCGAAGGAGGAAGAGTTTACGCCGCAGTTTGAAGACGTGGACGCGAAAGGCGCAAAAATGACGCTCTACATAAAAGAAACCGCATTGGTTTCGAAAGGATGGGTGGACAGATGGATAAGCAAGGGTTTTGAGATAGCCGCGCACCCCGACGATACGAAGCAGGCAACGGCTCCCGACTGGAACACCATGGACAGCATTATCGGTGATATTAAGCAGCAGCTCAAAATAAAGTACGGTATCCCCGAAATCCATACCAACACCAATCACTGGTTTGTATGGGTAGGAAAACAGCCGGATGCAAAACAAGACTTTGCCGCGTTGGCGAAAATAGAAGAGCAGCACAATATCGGATTGGATTGCAACTATGCACATTATGATAATGGATCGAATGGGGGACATTTTCTCGGGGCTATGGGAACGAAACAAGGCAATTACACCGGAAGCGGGTTAGCCATGAAATTTGCGGATGCAGCGGGCAACATCGTTAACGTGTACCAGCAGTTGAATAATGTGTACGACCAGCAATATATGGAGAACAAGGACCCTGATGGCTATTTCAATGCCTTCAAAGGATTAATGGACAGAAGTCTGGAAAATGATGTATATTCTTTTATTAGTGTGAAGGCGCATAACAATGAATACTTTTTCTCGAAAGTGCCCCTTATGAAAATGCTGGACTATGCGAACAGCAAACAAGTACCCGTTTGGACGGAGGTGAAATTGCTCGAATTTTTAAAGGCAAAGGATGAAGCGACGTTCACCGATATCAGGTGGGAAAATAATGAATTGAAATTTACGGTTCATTCTTCTGTCGCACATTCTCATGGTATTACATTCATGGTGCCTGGTTCGTTCAACGGCAACAAAATAAAATCAATTTCCAGTAAAAATATTAACCGGCCGATTCGCGTGAAAGCCATGAAGGGCAGACAATACGCAATGGTTACCGTGCAGGCCGGGTCCGACCATGAATTCCAGGTAAGCTATTTACAATAAACCGGTTGCCTTAAAAAAAAGTGAATGATACCGTATCAAAACGACGCAGAATTATTTGAGTTTTTCAACCAGCATCTTTATGTGGCAGCAGTTTGTGACATACTCGACGACATGGGTTACCGCAACCAGGCCATGCACCAGCGGCTCCGGCCCTTGATCCCCGACATGAAAAATTGTGGATTTATTGGAAGGGCAAGAACATTCGACTGGATAGAAACCACAACGATTATTGAGGATAATCCGTACGGCCTTGAAATTGAAGCGATGGATTCTTTGAAACACGGGGATGTTGTTGTTCATTCAACAGATCACAATGGCACGAACGCTCCCTGGGGAGAGTTGATGTCGACCATAGCAAAGAGAAAAGGTGTTGCCGGTTGTGTGTGCGACAGCCAGGTGAGGGATTGTGTGCGGATCATTGAAATGGGTTTTCCTGTTTTTTATGCAGGCATCAGGCCTCTCGATTCGAAAGGACGCGGTCTGGTTGTTGGCTATGATACGCCTGTAGCCTGCGGCAATGTTCTCGTCAACTATGGCGACCTTATATTTGCAGACTTCGATGGAATAGTGGTTATTCCCAGGGGGTTGGAACAGGAGGTGTTTGAACTCGCAAAAGAGAAGGTCAACAATGAAAACCTCTCGCGTAAGGAGTTGCTCAATGGACGTTCGCTGAAAGAAGTGTATGATAAGTACAAATCGTTGTAATGCTAACAGTACAATATGAAGTTTACCAATAAATGCGTGGTGGTTACCGGTGCCGGATCAGGAATCGGCAGGGCATGCGCTAAGGAATTTGCCAGGGAAGATGCCTATGTTGTCGTTGCTGATATTGATGAAAGCGGCGCACTCGAAACGGTGAAGCAAATAGAAGCCGCAGGCGGTAAAGCCTGCGCATTCAAAACCGACGTTGCAGATCCGGCTTCAGTCGAGGCGCTTGCGGAGTTTGTCGTCAGCCGTTTCGGTGCGGTTCATGCATTGGTGAATAATGCGGCAATACAAATTAACAAGACCGTGGAAGAAACGACCTTTGAAGAATGGAACAGGCAGTTGTCAGTAAACATTGGCGGCACGTTTCTCTGCTCTAAATATTTTTTGCCTTACTTAAAGAAAACGAAGGGCAGTATCGTGAATATGTCGTCCGTCAACGGTTTTTTTGTTGAGCCTACCTGTGCGGGTTATTGCGCCACCAAAGCGGCAATTATCGGCCTTACCAAAGCGATGGCGATCGATCATGGCAATGAAGGTGTGCGCGTAAATTGCATTTGCCCCGGATACATCGATGCGGGCCTTGCAGAGGGTTATTTTCAGAGTCAGCCCGACCCTGCCCTCGCCAGGGTTGAAGCGGGCAAACTGCATGCCCTGTGGCGCATTGGAAAGCCTGAAGAAGTGGGCAAGACGGCCGTGTTTCTCGCCAGTGACGATGCTTCCTTTATTACCGGTTCATCCATGATGGTGGATGGTGGGTTCAGCGCCGGCATTCCCCCCAAATAATTTTTATCGGAACACGTGAAAAGTGAACGATTTGTTATTAATTTCAGTTTAGGCGGATATTAGTAGCGATCGTGATCCTGCTTTGGCCGCCGGACGTATTTTCGTGGCAAAGGCGACTTCTTTGACTTTGACTCGCTGCTACCATCAAGTAATAAATAAAACAAACCAATGAAACTACTTAAAGGAGCGTCAATTGTCGTGGCGCTTATCCTCGGTGTTATGACGGGCACCGCACAAACGGCTACAGAGATCATCAATAAGCATCTGGAGGCGATCGGGGGCAAGGAAAATTTGAAAAAGATAAAATCGCTGCGGCTCGAATCAACCATGAATGTAATGGGAAGTGAAGTGCCCGGCGTAACCACGGTACTGGATGGAAAAGGGTTTCGGAGCGATGCGGAATTCAATGGCGAAAAAATGGTGCAGGTATATACCGAGAAAGGCGGATGGAGCATCAATCCTATGACCGGCAGCAAAGAACCGGCGCCGATGCCTGACGACCAATTTAAATCGGGCCAGGAACAGATTTATGTGATTGCACTTTTAGATATTGAGGCCAGGGGAGGAAAGTCGGAACTGCTGGGACAGGAACCGATCGGCGACGTAAATGCTTATAAAGTTAAAATAACGAACAGGGACAGCATTGCAACCAATTATTATTTTGATCCTTCCACCTACTATATTGTCCGCGTCACGAAAGCTGTTGACATGATGGGGCAACCGGTCGACCTTAAAATATCCTTTTCTGACTATCGGAAAACGGACGGCGGCTGGGTTATCCCTCAGCAAATTGAAAGCAATTTTGGCGATCAATTTAGCATGAGTGCCAGGGTTAACAAGGTAGACATTAATGTGCCCGTTGATGAAGCTATTTTCCGGATGGGGAATTAGCGCAGCCTCCTTTCATCGGTATCAAGCAACTAAAACTTATGCATGAAGTATCTTTGTGCCGGTAATGGCAATAAGTACGTTCAACGCGTTTAAGAGTCGTAACTACAGGTTATATTTTACGGGGCAGTCCATTTCCCTGATAGGCACCTGGATGCAAAAGACTGCTGTGAGCTGGGTGGTATATTCGCTCACACACTCCAAGTTCATGCTCGGCGTTACGTTGTTCGCCACCATGTTCCCCTCTTTTTTATTTTCTTTTATCGGCGGCGTCGTCGCCGACCGCTACGATCGCTATAAGGTTCTTTTGCTTACGCAGGTCGTGTCCATGCTGCAGGCCGGCCTGCTTACATGGGTGGTGTTTTCAAAAACCTACACGGTTTGGCAAATTCTCGCGCTCAGCGTATTGCTCGGCATTATCAACGCGTTCGACGTTCCCGCGCGGCAGTCGTTGGTGTACGACATGGTAAACGACAAAAAGGACTTGCCCAACGCGCTTGCGCTCAACTCATCCATGGTGAATTTATCGAGACTGATCGGTCCCGGTATTGCCGGACTGATTATTGAAAAATTCGGCAACGATGTTTGCTTTGCACTGAACACGGTGAGCTTTATCCCGGTAATTACCTCACTCTCTTTGATGCGGCTGCCAAAATATGTATGCAAAGTGCGTTCGAAAAGTATTATCGGTGAGTTGCGCGAGGGATTTACTTACGTTCGCAGCACACCCCACATTTCATTCGTGCTGACGATGCTCGGTCTCATCAGCTTGCTCGTGTTGCCGTTCAGTACATTGCTTCCTGTTTATGCGAAAGATATTTTTCATGGCACCGCCTCCACATTTGGTGTGATTGACAGCGTCATCGGCATCGGTGCGTTTACCGGCGCCATTTTTCTCGCTTCGCTGAAATCGGGTACCAACCTTTCGAAAATTCTGGCGGTGAATACTTTTGTCTTTGGTGCCGGCCTGGCGGCGTTCTCACACATGACATATTACCCCGTTGCATTGATATTTGTGATGGTCGCTGCCTTTGGGATGATGTCGCAAATCACCATTACCAATACCCTCATTCAAACGGCCGTTGATCCGGCGATGAGAGGCAGGGTGATCAGTATTTATGCCATGGCCTTTTTTGGAATGCAACCGCTCGGCGGGCTGATCGTCGGACTGATATCGCAGCACATTGGGGTGCAGAATACGGTGCTGGGGCAGGGTGTCGTTGCAATTTGTATCGGGGTGCTGCACGTGCGCTTTCTGCGAAAGAGGAGAATGCGCAGGAACCCGGTGCCCAAGCTGCGCAAGCAACCTCCCAATTCCACTATTCCGGTTTAGTTTCTCAACAAACTACTTCTGCCGTTCGAGGAACGACACCAGCGAAGCGAATTCTTCCAATGACAAGGCATTTGCGAGACCGGTGGGCATGATGGACTTTTCGAGCTGCTCCCTTTTCTGGATGTCGCCCTTATTAATTGTTTGAACGTTACCGGTAATGTCGCGAAGCTTTACTGCGCCGGCCGATTCTTCCGTAACAAAGCCCATAATGTTCTTGCCATCTTTCGTAACGATGTGCGCGGTAGAAAAGCCCTGGGCAATGGAAGCATCCGGTTTCAATATTGACTCTGCTATGCTTTGCCGGTTCATGATCGATCCGATCTGCCCCATGAAAGGTCCCTTTGGCGGATCGTTCTTATTGATAGTATGGCACGCCACACAGCCCTGTTGCGTAAACAGTTTCTTGCCAAGTTTGGGATCGCCCTTTATTTTTTCGAGAGCGAGCATCACATCTTCGATAGAAGAGTTGCCAATCTGCCCTTTCTTATTTCTGATCTTATTCAGGTCAATTTTGGTTTCTGTTTCGGGCGCCTGTTCTTCCATTCCCCCAAACTGGTTCATGCCGAGCCTGAACTTGCCATTCAATGTGGCGAACGCCTGCTTCGCCGCGCCGCCCGATTTCTTCCACTCCAACACCAGGAAATCTCTTATCGTGTCGGAAGCCTCCCAGGTAACCGGTTTGTAATAGGGCCCATGTGCATCGGGACGTGTGCTCCACCACCACGAGCCGTCGTAAGGCGCTTCTTTGGTGTAGAGGCGCGCCAATGTCGTTATTATATCACCTTTCAACTTTTTGTCAGATGTTTTTCCATACGCGGCAATCAATCCGTTTACTGCTTTTGGATCGTGCATGTATCGCAGCGCCCACAGCGCCAATGTTGAATGTTTTGTGCCGATGGCTGAAACACATGCATCCACCGCGTGCAATTTTACCAGTGCGCGCACGGCAATGTGCGGCAATACAATCGCCGGATTGGGTGTTGCGTGCGGACCTTCTTCACCTTTCGGCGGCGCTACAAAAGAATCCGGAACCGGCGTTGACAGTAATGCCTCAGCGGCCTGCACCCGCCCCAGTCTTCCCAGGCTAACGGTTGCGGTTAACCGAACACGTTCTGAGGTGTCATTCAATGCACCCAGAAATGGTTCGATCGGAACATCTTCCAGTATCGGTTTCCTGTCGGTGAGCGCACGAAGTGCAAACTCTTTTACAGCGGGCTCAGATGAAAGCTGTACAAGGTTTTGGATGCCGCTTTTTCCCGTGACCTGCGCGTAAGTATAAATTCCGGCAACACGCGCATACAGGGGAAGGTTCTTATCGGCTGCGAGGTTCCATGCTGCGGCTGCCGCATCTTCAGGATCTCTCGTCAGTAATTCCTGCTGCGCATTTAACCGTGCCACGGCGCTTGCTGATTGCAGCAATGACTGCAATTCTTCCACCGATGCTTTTTTAAGGTTAGGGAAGGGTTTGTATTGCCAGCCTTGCGGAACGGCGCGCACCACGAACCCCTTGCTCGAATCACCGGAATAGCCGGCGCCATCCCATGCAGAGAGGTAGAGTTTGCCCGAGCCATCAACATCGAGGTCGGTGACTTGCGGAAGCTTGATAAAATCTTCCTGTTCCTGGGTAAATGTGGGGCCGGAAGGCCTAAGCCTGTGAATATACACCTCGCTTCGTCCCCAGTCGGCCGTCATCGGCAGGTGATTATATTTTTCGGGCCACGTGGGTTCGTCCATAAATAATGAGCCGGTGCCCGACCCGCCGCCGAGGTCAACGAGGGCGGGGATAATTTCTTCGGTAAAATGTTTGAACAATACAGGGTAGCCGTATTCACCGGATTGTATGTGATGACTGAAGCGGATGTTCCAGCCGCCGCCATCGTTAGTATTGTCTCTTGTGAAGATATTCATGTAGGGATCGATGGCCACGTCGTACAGGTTGCGCGTTCCATGCGTGTAAATTTCCATTTCCGTACCATCGGGGCGTACGCGTACGATGCCGCCGCCAAGCATCGTCAGTTTTTTTCCGTCGGTGCCGGTGGCGTCATGAAATCCGAAATCGCCCACCGCAATGTATATCCATCCGTCTATGCCCATGCGGATGCCATTGGTGGCGTGGTCGGTGCCGCGTTCTTTGAGGTAGGTAGGATTGCTGATGTGTTGCACGAGGGGTTTTGATGGACCGTCGGCTTTGCCGTCGTGGTCGTTGTCTTCGAAAACCACCAGGTCCATTCCCGTGGCGGTGCTGTCGGCAAATGTGGTGTGCAGTACATAGAGCTTGTTGCCGAGCGAAATGATGCCGCGCGGGTTATCCACTTCTGCGTATTCTGTGTTGCTATCGATGATACCGTCGTTGTTGCAATCCACCAGGCGGATGATCATACCCTTGCCCGGCGTTTTGCCAAGCGACCCGATCATGTCCACGCCAACGTACAATTCGCCTGTTGCAGCGGCGGCCAGGCAGGCAGGGCTGGGGGTGATGTCGGGGCCGGCGAAGGCGGTGATATCCAGGTCATTGGGCCAGTTAAGTTTTGTGGAAAGGGAATCGATGGCGGCAAGGTTCTCGTTTCTTTCTTTAGGCTCACAAACCGGTTTGTCATCACATCCGGTAACAAGGGCGATGGCGACAGCCATGCCGGCAATTAGTTTTCTCATTTAATATTCATTAAAGGCACGCGAATAGCTAAAAGTCGTCAAGATATGAATTTTATGGGCAAGGGTTTTAGGATTAGCTTCCGGAATGTGATTGTTTAAGGGCGAATCCCCGATGGTTGCCTGCTTTCCTGCGTTTCTCTGTATCGGACCTCCTGCGGCATGCCTCCGTTTATGCTGGGGTATGCCTGGGTTCTATACCCGAAGAAAAGCCCAGGATGACCCCAGGATCACCCGAAGATGACCCCAGGATGCCAGGACGGACTGAGTCCATCTCGTTGTTATCTATATCACCCGAAAACCCGACTATATCTTGGAAAAGCGTGCGGTTTTCATCTGTTCGTTACCGAATTTTCGTATATTCAGTATGGCAAATGCGCCGCTTTCCAATTCTTTTGATTAGCCATCCATTCATCGCTTATGAAAAAGTGTTTTGTGATCAGCCCCATCGGCCAGGAAGGCAGCGACGTTCGCAAGCACGCCGATGCGGTCTTTGAATTCATTATCGAACCCGCCGTTAAAGACTGCGGCATGGAAGCTTTCCGCTCCGACCACCTCGATAAGCCCGGGTGGATAACCGACCAGGTATTCGAAGAAATTTACACCGCCGATGTCTGCATCGCCGACCTTACTTTCGGCAATCCCAATGTGTTTTATGAATTGGGCGTGGCCCAGACCGCCGCGCGGCCCGTCATCACGCTCATCAAAAAAGGCAACCTCATTCCCTTCGACATGCGCGACTTCCGCTGCATCGAGTACGACCTCGACATGCCGTCGTTCAAGAGCCGCACCTACATCGACCGCGTTATCCGCTACATCCGCGAATACGAGGCCGACAACTGGCAGGTGAAGGACCTGCTGGAACCGTTCCGCAAATGCGCCGACAACCACGAACCGTTTCAGCTTGAACCGCTGCCCGACCGCAGCGCACTATACCGCAAAGCAGTGGAGCTGATCCCGCGCGCGCATTATATTTCCGACACCACCTGGGGAAGGGCGCCGCGGCGGCCAAGCATCCCCGAGCAAAAAGCGCGAGCGGCGTATCGAGCGGCCAGCGAAGAAGCCATTCGCAATGGTATTATGTACAAGGACCTTTTCTCCGTTAATATGAAGTGCGATAGCGAGGTACGAAAATTAATGGACGATTACGCCGAATATCCAAATTACGAGGCACGCTGCATCGAAGGTATCGGCGCATCACTTCCCGTGATCGATTTTCTGCTAACCGACAAGAATGAAATCCTTCTTTCACACGTCACCTTTGGAGGAGGAGTTCCCATGCCCATGTACGTGTACATACAATCGGAAACCCTGGCAGAATTTTACGCGGGCCTGTTCAACGACTGCTGGGTGTACAGTAAACCTTCAGCCGTTTTCCCGTGACAGCCCCCACAGCAGCAGCAGTAGATACCATTGCGGCCATCAGTGATCCCGCCGTCCGCAACCAAAAAATTACGCAATGCTATCATGATCTGTCGGCCGTCATGGCCGAACGCACCGGGCCATGCGCCAACTGGTGCACCATTGCCACCTGGGCCTCGCAACAGGCAGGCGAGACGATCCGCGGTCATGATCTTCGCAACAAACTCGCGCAGGTACTCGAAAAGGACCCTTTAATATCGGAGCTGGTACAATGGATCGCGTGGTTCGCCCAACAAGCGGGGATACGCGTGCCGTTGGCGGAATTAAGAAATACCGTCGTCGGTAAATGGGCGGGCCGCGCCGCAAACGTTTCCGCTGATGCCGTGGGCCGCGGCAACAAAAAAGTATTTGAAGAGATTGGCCGCGAGTTTGCGCGGTTTGCATCGGAATGTTTGCCCGACAAGGAACACCGGTCGTTTAAAACACGTGCATTTTGCGAGAGCCTTCGGGATGGAGAACCACCTAACGGACAGGCACACCTGAAAACTGCTTTTGCCCTTTATTATAATTCTTTTTTTGAGCCGGGTGAGAAACGCGCTGCAGAGTTGCGGTTCCTTGCCAATATCGAAGTTGGCTTTCATGAACAAACGCGCCTGCAGCCAGAGATAGCGGAAGCGCTTAACGCGGGGCAGGTGCGGCCCGATGAACTGCTGGAGGCGTTGTCGTCGCTGTTATCGCAGCGGGCGGGATTCTGGAGGCTGTTGC
>CBIGXK010000045.1:0-16712 GCA_966193805.1 uncultured bacterium
TTGCCGATTGCCCATTGCCGAACAAGAACTCAAACATAATACAACCCACATGAACCTATTGGTTTTCGATAATTACGATTCATTCACCTACAACCTTGTTCACCTGGTGCAGAAGATAATGCCCATAAAAGTGGATGTGTATCGCAATGATCAGTTACCGCTTGAAGAAATCAGGAACTACGACAAGATCATTTTATCTCCGGGCCCTGGTATCCCATCGGAAGCCGGATTGCTGCTTCCACTGATAAAGGAATATGCGGCGTCCAAATCCATTCTCGGCGTGTGCCTTGGTCACCAGGCCATCGGCGAAGCATTTGGGGGAGAGCTTATCAACTTAAGCACCGTTTACCACGGCATAGCCACTACCTGCCGCATCATGAACGGTTCGTCACCGATCTTCAATGGACTGCCTGCCGAGATAGAAGTGGGCCGTTATCACAGTTGGATAGTTTCGAAAAACAATCTCCCGAAAGAACTCGAGATAACTGCTGAAGATGAGAATGGATATATCATGGGGATGAGGCACAATACGTACGATGTGGAGGGAGTGCAGTTTCACCCCGAGAGTGTGCTTACACCACAAGGCGAAGCCATTCTTAAAAACTGGTTGAAAAAGTGAACCTTAACATACCTTAACATAAACAAGGATGAAGAAAATTCTGCTATATCTGTTTGAACACAAATCGCTGTCAAGGCAACAGTCAAAGGAGGTGCTCCTGAATATTTCCGCCGGTCAGTATAACGAACCGGAGATATCGGCGTTCATAACGGTGTTCCTCATGCGAAGTATAACGATTGCCGAGCTGGAAGGTTTCCGGGACGCATTGCTGGAACTTTGCCTGAAAGTGGATCTTAACGGACATTCCGTGATTGACATTGTTGGAACCGGCGGCGATGGGAAAAACACATTTAACATTTCAACGCTTTCGTGTTTTATTGTGGCGGGTACGGGGCAGAAGGTGGCCAAGCATGGCAATTACGGTGCTTCCACCATCAGCGGCGCCTCCAATGTGATGGAGAAGATCGGCTATCGCTTTAAAACCGGGAACGACGTGTTACAAAAAGAAGTGGATACCGCCAACATCTGCTTCATGCATGCGCCCATATTTCACCCGGCGCTGAAGGCAGTAGGACCGATCCGGAAGAGCCTGGGCATACGCACCTTCTTTAATATGCTGGGGCCCATGGTGAACCCGGCCTTTCCTGCATTTCAACTGGTGGGTGTGTACAACCTGGAAATGGCGAGGATCTACAATTACCTTCTGCAGCAAACAGGTTCATCCTTCACGATTATACACGGCCTCGACGGATACGATGAAATATCTCTTACCAACGATACAAAAGTGATCACTGCAGCCGGAGAGAAAATATTGTCGCCGGAGCAACTGGGAAAACGGCTGGTTAACCCCGACGACATAAGGGGTGGTAATTCTGTTGAAGAGGCCGCAAAGATATTTTTGACGATATTGAAAGGTAAAGGCACCTGGGCGCAAAACGCAGTGGTGCTGGCCAACGCGGCAATGGCGCTGAACTGCACCGGGAAGTATAAAACCTATGATGAAGCCTGGCAAGCAGCCGTGGAAAGCCTTGAAAGTGGAAGAGCATATCAATGTCTTGAAAAATTAATCGCATTGCAGTAATGAACATCCTCGAAAAAATAGTGAGACAGAAACGTATAGAAGTTGCCGCGCAGAAGAAACTGGTGCCTATTGGTGAACTCGAAAAAATGCCCGCATTTCGCCGCGAGGTATTGTCGCTCACCCAATCCTTGCTCAGGGAAGACAGTACCGGCATTATCGCGGAATTCAAAAGACGTTCGCCGTCGAAAGGTGTGATCAATGGAACTGCGGATGTGGTGAAGGTGACGATGGGCTATGCATCGAATGGCGCGGCGGCGCTTTCTGTACTCACCGATGAAGAATTTTTTGGCGGTTCCAAAGACGACCTGGTCAGTGCACGGATTAATAATATTCCCGTGCTGCGCAAAGATTTTATGATAGATGAATACCAGTTGGTGGAGGCGCGTGCCATTGGCGCTGATGTGATATTGCTGATCGCCGCCTGCCTGTCGCCGGCAGAAGTGAAGCACCTGGCGGGTTTTGCGAAGCGGCTCGGACTCGAGGTGCTGCTCGAGATTCATCATGAGGGCGAACTGGGGCATATATGTGGTGATTGCGATGTTGTGGGCGTGAACAACCGCGATTTGAAAACGTTTACTGTTGATATACAAACGTCGCTTAGCCTGTCCGAAAAAATAGCGGACAAGGTGAAGATCTCTGAAAGCGGGATCACGGATCCCGATACAATTGCATTGTTGCGATCAGCAGGCTTCAAAGGATTCCTGATTGGTGAAAACTTTATGAAACAGCAGGATCCGGCGATTGCTTTTGCTTCATTTGTTCATCGCTTAAATATGGCCGGTTCGCCAGGAGGCGGCCAGCCACGCAACTTATGAGGGTAAAAGTATGCGGCATGACCCAGCAGAACCAGGTAGACCAACTGCCCGATCTTGGAGCGACGTTCGCAGGGTTTATCTTTTATCCGAAGTCGCCGCGATATGTGTTCAGGCACATGACGTCGTCGCAACTGAAACGGATAAACAGCATCAACAAGGTGGGCGTTTTCGTGAACGCTTCTGTTGAAGAGGTGTTGTTGATGGTGGACGAATGCAGGCTGCACATGGTGCAGTTGCATGGCGATGAGTCACCGAAATATTGCGAGCGCATTTCCAACTACGTTTCGGTGGTGAAGGCGTTCCGGCTAAGCGACGACGATTCGATAAAATGGATGACCGATCCTTTTATGGATGTGAGCGACATGTTCATGTTCGATACCACTGGCGCAGGATATGGCGGCACAGGCAAAAAATTCGACTGGAACATGCTGAAGGGCCATGACATTGGAAAGCCCTTTTTTCTGAGCGGCGGGATACAGCCTGATGATATTCATGCGCTGAAAGAATTTGCTGCCGAGCCGGTTGCGAAAGAGCTGTTCGCGATCGATATCAATAGTAAATTTGAATCTTCACCAGGAGTGAAGGAAATGGATAAGGTGGGGAAATTTATCAGAGAACTAACATTGGCAACCAACACATAATTTATGTCAAATTCATATAGAACGCCGGATACGATGGGATACTACGGGAAGTTTGGTGGCGCGTACATTCCCGAGATGCTGCACAGGAACGTGGAAGAACTCAAATCCAGGTATCTCGACATCATGAACGACGGCTCGTTTCAAAAAGAGTACAGGGAGTTATTGAAAGATTACGTTGGCCGTCCCACGCCGCTTTACTTTGCAGGGAGATTAAGCAGGAAGCATAACACCAATATCTTTCTTAAACGCGAGGACCTTTGCCACACGGGCGCCCATAAGATCAATAACACGATCGGGCAAATTTTGCTTGCCTTGCGGTTGGGAAAGAAAAGGATCATTGCGGAAACCGGCGCAGGCCAGCATGGGGTGGCTACGGCCACCGTGTGCGCATTAAAGAACATTCCATGTGTTGTGTACATGGGCGAGAAAGATATTGAACGGCAGGCGCCAAACGTTGCGCGCATGCGCATGCTCGGCGCAACGGTGATACCCGCAACGAGCGGCAGCAAGACATTAAAGGACGCTACCAATGAAGCTATCCGCGACTGGATCAATAATCCTGTTGACACCCACTACATCATTGGCAGCGTTGTGGGACCTCATCCATATCCCGACATGGTGGCACGGTTCCAGAGCATCATCAGCGAAGAGATGAGGTGGCAACTGAAAGAAAAGACAGGCTCCGAATTGCCACAATATGTAGTGGCCTGTGTGGGTGGTGGCAGCAATGCCGCCGGTGCTTTCTATCATTACCTCGATGAAGAAACGGTGAAGCTGGTGGCAGTGGAAGCCGCCGGCCTTGGCCTGGATACGGGTATGAGCGCCGCCACTACGCAACTGGGAACACCCGGCGTTCTGCATGGCAGCAAGAGCATCGTGATGCAGACCGCAGACGGGCAGGTAACCGAGCCGCACAGCATTTCGGCGGGCCTCGATTATCCCGGCATAGGTCCGCTGCACGCGCATTTATTTGATTCGGGAAGGGGGATTTTTTTAAGTGCCACCGACGAAGAAGCGTTGCAGGCATCATTTGAAGTAGCGAAGCTCGAAGGCATTATACCGGCGCTTGAAACGGCACATGCTTTTTCTGCGCTGAACCAGATGAAGTTCAACCCGAACGACAATGTGGTGATTTGCCTGAGCGGCAGGGGCGACAAGGATTTGGCGACGTATATGAAAGCAATGGGGAGCGGGCAATAGCAATGGGCAATGGGCAGTAAACACTTTTAAGTTTTAAACTTTTAACTTTTGAATAACCGCATCGACGAACTATTTAAGAATAAAAAGCAAAACGTTCTCAACGTCTATTGCACCGCTGGCTTTCCAAACGGTGACAGCACCCTGCAGGTACTGCGCGCACTGCAAAGCAGCAGGGCCGACATGATCGAGATCGGCATGCCCTACAGCGACCCACTGGCAGATGGCCCCGTAATACAGGCCAGCAGCTCGAGGGCTATTGCCAACGGCATGACGATGAACAAACTTTTTGATGAGCTGAAAGATTTTCGCCAGGAAATTCAGTTGCCCGTGATATTGATGGGTTACATGAATCCCGTGTTGCAGTACGGCTTTGAGAATTTTTGCGCAAGGGCCGCATCGGTAGGAATTGACGGGCTCATCCTTCCTGATCTTCCCATGTATGAATACGAAAGCGAATACCGGGCCGTCATCGAAAAATATCAACTTAAATTCATTTTTCTCGTTACACCGGAAACTTCCGATGAGCGGATAAAAAAACTGGATGCGTTGAGCAGTGGCTTTTTGTATGCCGTATCATCTTCTTCCACTACCGGCAATGAAAAAAGTATGGAGATGCAACTCGGCTACTTCAAAAGATTACAGGAAATGCATTTGAAAAATCCTGTTTTAATAGGATTCGGCATAAAAGATAAACAGACATTTGCCACGGCATGCAGTCATGCCAGTGGTGCGATCATCGGCACGGCATACATCCGGGCGCTCGAAAACGCACCGGGCAATATTGCATCAGCAACAAAAGCTTTTATTGATGGAGTCGTCGGTTAATAAGGGAAACAATGTGGTAATCATCAAATACAATGCCGGTAACATTCAATCGGTGTTGCATGCGTTGGAGCGCATCGGCATGGAAGCGACGGTCACCGACGATCATGACAGCATTGCTTATGCGGATAAAGTGATCTTTCCCGGTGTTGGCGAAGCCAGCAGCGCCATGAAATACCTTAAAGAAAGGGAATTGGATAAACTGATCACCCGTCTGCAACAGCCGGTGCTGGGCATCTGCCTGGGCATGCAACTGATGTGCACCCATACCGAAGAAAATGACACCGAATGTCTTGGCATTTTTGATGAACAGGTGCAATTGTTCCGGCCGGCCGGTGGTCATGAAAAAGTACCGCAGATCGGATGGAACAATATTTTTAACCTGAAGACCGCACTGTTCAATGGTGTGCCCGAGCAATCTTTTATTTACTCCGTTCACAGCTATTACGCCGCGGTGGGCGCCGACACCATCGCCACTGCGGATTACATTCATCCATACAGTGCGGCGCTGCACAGGAAGAACTTTTACGGTGTTCAGTTTCATCCTGAAAAAAGTGCGGGCGCCGGCGAGCGGATGCTGAAAAACTTTCTTTTAAACGACAACGATAAATTATCCGGTTGATGCAATTAATACCCGCAATAGATATTATCAATGGCAAGTGCGTGCGGTTAACACAGGGAGATTATAACTCGATGAAGGTCTATAACGAGGACCCTCTCGAAGTGGCCCGGATGTTTGAAGACGCGGGCCTGACGAGACTTCACCTGGTGGACCTGGATGGCGCAAAAGCCGGTGCGATCCGTAACTGGAAAGTATTGGAGACGATTGCCACAAAAACCGAGCTCGTCATCGACTTCGGGGGAGGAATCAAGACCGCTAAAGATGTCGACATTGTTTTTAATTCGGGCGCCAATTGGGCCACCATCGGCAGCCTGGCGGTAAAAAATGAGGCATTGTTCGTTGAATGGCTCAGCAGTTACGGTGCATCAAAATTTTTATTGGGCGCAGATGTGAAGAGTGAGAAAATCGCCGTTGGCGGATGGCTCGAAACCACCGACATCTGGATATACGATTTCATCAGGAAATACATTGGTCATGGTATTTCCCACGTGTTTTGCACCGACGTTAGCAAAGACGGCTTGCTGCAGGGCCCATCCATCAACCTGTATAAAAATATTATTACCGAGTTCCCTTCGCTGCATTTTATTGCCAGCGGCGGCGTAAGCTCCATTGGCGACCTGGAACAGCTTGCGGCCATAGGATGCAACGGCGCCATCATTGGCAAGGCCATTTATGAGAACCGTATTTCATTAAACGACCTGAAAAAATTTAGTACGTGCTGACAAAGAGGATCATCCCCTGCCTGGACATCAAAGACGGGCGCACCGTAAAAGGTGTGAACTTTGAAAACATCCGCGATGCCGGCGACCCGGTAGAGCTCGGCGCTTTTTATGCATCACAGGGCGCGGATGAACTGGTATTCCTCGACATCACCGCCACCAATGAGAAGCGTAAGACCCTTAGTGAACTCGCCAACCGCATCGCCCACCACATCAATATCCCTTTCACGGTGGGAGGCGGTATCGGCAGCGCGGATGATGTAAGCGTTTTGTTGCAGAACGGCGCCGACAAGATATCGGTGAACACCGCAGCGTTTCGTAACCCGCAACTCGTCAAACAGCTTTCTTCCGAATTTGGCAGCCAGTGCGTGGTGCTGGCAATCGATACACGGAAAGAAGAAGATGGGGAATGGTATGTGTATTTGAATGGTGGAAGGATAAAAACTGACAAGAAATGCTTCGACTGGGCACGGCAGGCAGTTGACCTCGGCGCAGGAGAAATTTTGTTGACCTCCATGAACAACGACGGAACGAAGAAGGGATTTGCCCTCGACATTACTAAGACGCTTGCCGAAGGGCTGCCCGTTCCGGTGATCGCTTCGGGTGGTGGCGGCACCATGGAGCATTTTACGGAAGTGTTTGAAGAAGGAAAAGCAGATGCGGCGCTTGCGGCCAGCATTTTTCACTTTAAGGAGATCGCTATTCCTGAGTTGAAAAAATACCTGAAGCACCATCAGATCCCAATACGACAGACTTTTGACCTTTAACTTTTAAGTTTTATCTTTTAATGAACCTGAATTACAATAAATACAAAGACGGCCTTGTTCCCGCTATCATCCAGGATGCATCTACCGGTAAAGTGCTCATGCTGGGCTTTATGAACGAGGAGGCGCTTAATACCACCATCAGCACCGAAAAGGTGACCTTCTTCAGCCGTACAAAAAACAGGCTATGGACGAAAGGCGAGGAGAGTAAGATCTATCTCCATGTAAAAGATATTTTTGAAGATTGCGACAACGACACGCTTCTCATTAAGGCAATACCCGATGGTCCGGTGTGCCACACAGGCGCCGATACCTGCTGGAACGAGAAGAACGAAAAAGACTTCATCAGCCACCTCGAAGACGTTATCGCCAGCCGTAAATCGGGCGGAGATGAGAACTCCTACGTAAAAAAGATGTTCGGCAAGGGGCTTAATAAGATCGCGCAGAAGGTTGGGGAAGAGGCAGTTGAGATGGTGATCGAGGCCAAGGACGACGATAGGGAACTTTTTCTCGGCGAGGCCGCCGATCTGCTGTTTCACTATTTGCTTTTGCTTAACGCAAAAGGCCATAATTTGCAGGACGTGATAGCCGTTCTCAGGGAACGTCATTCAAAATAATACCGTTATGAAGAGCTTTTTTACCATTTTTTTTCTTGTACCGCTTGCATTAATTGCACAGAAGAAATTTACGATTTCCGGTGAGCTTCACGGATTGCCCGATGGTTCCGTGGTGAGCATTTCAAATGCAAATGTTCCCAGTGACACGCTGGCGACATCCATTGTAAAAAATGGTGCTTTTGAGTTGAATGGTAAAGTGGACGAACCGAATCTTTATCATCTCAATTTTGACGGCGTTCAGAAAAAATCAGTTGTATTCATCGGCAATGAAGACGTAACGGTGAGCGGAAACGTTGAAACCATCGAAGACCTGAAGGTGGAGGGCTCTAAGATCAACAAGGATTTTGATGAATTCAAGAAAAGGTTTAACCCGCTATTCCAGGAACTGACAGTGATGGGTCAGCGAATCAGCAGGGAGCCGTCTCTGGCAAAAGACGATTCGGTAATGGATGCCTACAGAGGGCATTTAGATAAGATCAAAAAGGAAGTGGATAATTTCGTTGATGAGCATCAGAACTCACCCGTGGCGCCGTTTGTTGTGGTGGTGACGAGCGAGATAGAGCAGGATCTGTCGGTGCTGGAGCGTCGTTATGCTGCACTTGGCAAGCATGCTAAATCCGGTTTTTACGGTAAGATTATTCGTCAGCAGCTCGATGATAAGAAAGCAGGATCCATCGGATCGGAGGCTATTGAGTTCACCCAAAAGGATACTGATGGGAAAGACGTGTCGTTAAGCTCGTTCCGCGGAAAATATGTGCTGGTTGATTTCTGGGCAAGCTGGTGCAGGCCCTGCCGCGAAGAAAACCCCAATGTTGTAAAAGCTTATAATAAATTCAAGGATAAGAATTTCACGGTCCTGGGCGTATCGCTGGATAACAGCCGTCAGCCCTGGCTCAAGGCGATAAAAAATGATAATCTCTTGTGGACGCAGGTTTCGGATTTGAAGGGCTGGTACAATGAAGCGGCGGCGAAATACAATATTCAATCTATTCCGCAGAATATGCTCATTGATCCTTCAGGAAAGATCATCGCAAAAAATCTTCGTGGACCCGATTTGCAGAGCAGGCTGTGTGAAATTTTGGGATGTGACTGATGCGGTCCACCCCCGGCGCTTCGCGCCACCCCCGCCAGCGGGGGAAAGGAGATTGCAAAAGAATTTATCCCGGGCTGACGGCAGTCCACCCCCGCCAGCGGGGGAAAGTAAGTTGCAATACAATTTATCCCTGGTTGACGGCCAGTCCACCCCCGGCGCTTCGCGCCACCCCCGCCAGCGGGGAAAGTAAGTTGCAAAAGAATTTATCCCCCGCTGGCGGGGGTGGTCCGACGAAGGAGGACCGGGGGTGGACCTTGAAACAATAACACACCTATTTCAACTGCCGCTTGTACAACTGCACAGTATTCTCCAGACCCAGATAAATAGCATCGCAGATTAGCGCATGACCGATAGAAACCTCAACCAACCCAGGAACATTGCCGGCAAAGTATTGAAGGTTATCGAGGTCGAGGTCGTGGCCGGCGTTGATACCCAAGCCATAATCAATTGCTTTTTTCGCCGCTGCCGCGTAGGCGGCAATCGCCTTTTCTTTATTGGAATGAAATGATTTTGCATATCCCTCGGTGTACAGCTCAACGCGGTCGGTACCCGTTGCAGCGGCGCCCTCGACCATGCGGATATCCGGATCTACGAATATCGAGGTCCTGATTCCCGCCGCTTTGAAAACCCCAATCATTTCAACGAGATAATCTTTGTGCTTTAGCGTATCCCATCCGTGGTTAGAAGTTATTTGACCCAGTTCGTCCGGTACAAGTGTTACCTGGTTGGGTTTTGTTTCCAGCACCAGGTCAACGAATTTCTGTTCGCGGCAATTGCCCTCGATATTAAACTCAGTGGTGATAATTTTTTTTATTTCCCTCACGTCGTTATACCTGATGTGCCGTTCATCGGGCCTTGGATGTACCGTGACACCGTCAGCGCCAAAGCGCTGCACATCTATTGCAGCCTTTACTACATCGGGATTGTTGCCCCCACGGCTGTTGCGAAGGGTAGCTATTTTATTGATGTTAACGGATAGCCTGATCATGCAGGCAAAGATAGCGCAAACGTGAAACGTGCGACATGAGACGTGAAACCCGACACGTGAGAGGAAGTGGATTGTGGGGTGTTCTGCAAATAAAAAAAAGGAGTCGGCCAAGTGACTCCTTTTTGGGAAATTAAGTTGTTAAGGTTGCTGTATGGTTACGCCGAATTATTCTTTCGAAAGTTTCTCGGAAAAAAGAACATTGCCTTCGTTATCAATGATGTCAATCAAAAACATGCCGCTGCTCAGGTTGCCAAGTTCATTAATAGCTGTAACATTTGTTCCCTTAACGAGGTACCAACTAAACATCTTAACAATTTTGCCTGTCTCGTTAAACATCCTGACAATAATGTTTCTATTGCTTTCACAGGAAACATCCAAAGTCAGAACAGTGTGAAACGGATTAGGGCGCACTGTTACTTTAGTTATCATAAGGGGTTTATTAACTGCGTTGCCGGGGACCTGGGGAGTGCTGTCTCGAAGGATCCGGTTGAGAAGATCAGTATTTGGAGAAATCTTGCTGGTGTTCATAATCGTTCGTTGCTTGTTTGATTGTACACGCCACTGATAACCAAGCAGGTGCCAGTTCACAATGCATTGATATCGAGCAATTAATGGAAAACGAAAATTGGAGTGAGTCTAATTTTGGGAGAAAGTCAGCGCTTTTGGGAAAATATCAGAAGCGCGCAACGAGCTTCACATTGAGTAATCTTGGCGTTAAGCGGTTGGGCAGCGCAAAACGCGTGTTGGAGAAGTCTTTGATGAGCATATAAGAGATGGTATTGTCCCTGTCGATAAGGTTAAACACTTCGAGTGTCGCCCAGATGTTGTCGAAGTTGCGGAACGGGTTGTGGCTCCTTCGGTTGGCTTTTGTGGCGTCGAGAAGCAATGCGCTGAAGCCGAGATCTATTCTTATGTACGGGTCGATGATGAGTGCGTTCCTGTATTTAATGCTCTGAGGAATATTATAAGGCATGTTGCTGCCATACAGGAAATTCAGGTACACCTTGAAGTTTTTGTTGGTGGCGAGATAGTCCTGCAGGAACATGCCGAAGGTGAACAACCGGTCCGTGGGACGCCTGAACCATCCGCCCTGTTGCTGGGTGCTGTCGGTTACTTTATTCAGCGAGTCGAGCGTGTAATCGAAATAGGTGTCGTTGTCGAGGTTTTCTCTCGTGCGCATAAAGCCCAGGCTGATCCAGCTTTCAGCATCCTTTACCAGCTCAGAGAACAATCGCACTTCAATGCCCGTTGCGTATGCCTTTGCTTCGTTTTTACCGGAGTACCTTATTCTCACATTGTCTATATCGTACGGCACCACGTTCCACATATTCTTATAATAAGCTTCTGTGGTTAGCCTGAACGGCCTTCCTGCCGGCTTGAAGTTGTAATCAAAACCGGCCACCACCTGGTAACTGCGCTGTGCCTTCACCGCCGTGTTCAACGTACCATCATATCTTCTCAGTTCCCTGTAGAAGGGCGGCTGACTGTATAGTCCGGCGGCGGCCCTGAAAATAATATCGCGTTTCCAGTTTGCCGGTTTCCACGATGCGCCAACACGCGGCGACACCAGCAATTCATCATTCAGATCATTATAGTTGTACCTAATGCCGCCCTGTACCGTAAAGCTTCCGTCATCACTAACAACGTAATTATCCTGTATGAAGCCGGTCAGGCGCAAAATGTTTAGATCGGCCGTTGAATGAATAAAGCTGCTCATCGTCAGGTGCGCGGGATTGTAGGGTAGCGTGTAGCCCGCGGAATCCTGGTATTCCCATTCATGCAGTTTGTCGGTAATGGTTTGTAGTTCTACCGACTGTCCCCATTGTACATAGTGCCTGCCGAGGTCCAAATAACCTTTATGCGTGGCGTTCCAAACATTTATCTTTAATTGGTTACGGGCAAAATTCTGGTAAACGCCTGCTCCCAGCGGGTTGTTGATCAGTCCGAAGTCGGGTTTCGATTTATCGAATTCCCGCTCCCCGAATAAATACGCCCCGGTGATGTCTATTCCTTCTTTCTCAACATTGCGGAAACGGCTCACCATCCACTTCATGCGCATTCTCGAGTTCAATTGGTGATTGTACGAAAGGCCTATCATACCCGTTTTGTAGCTGTCTTCTTCGCGTCCCTCGAAATATACATCCAAACCGAGATTGGCACTGAAAAATGGGGAGAGCACCGAAGACGTCAGTTGGCTGAATTGCGGTATCAGTGTAAATCTCGTTTGCGAAAAGTTCGCGAGCATTTCGAGCGATGAGCGGCTGTTGAACTGGTAGGTGAGCAGCGCCTGGAAATCGGAAGAGGAGGGAACATAGTTTCCCTTTGTTTCCTGGCTGCTGAGCAGATTCCTATTGCTTCGGTTGCGTATTCCTGTTAGAAATGTAAACTTGTTGTTTTTGCTTGTTCCTTCGAAGTGCAATCCCTGCTCGAGCAATCCCACATACGCCGATCCGCCGAATTTTTTCGGTTTTTTATATTGAATGTCGAGAACGGACGACATCTTGTCGCCGTATTTCGCCTGGAAGCCGCCGTTGTAAAAACTTACGTTCCTGGCCAGCTCAGGATTGATGAAACTCAAGCCTTCCTGCTGTCCGCTCCGTACCAGGTAAGGCCGAAACACTTCGAAATCGTTCACATAGATCAGGTTTTCGTCATAGTTGCCCCCGCGTACCGAATATTGGGAAGTGAGTTCATTGTTGCTGCCCACAAACACCTTGATCATACTTTCAACACCTCCTGTTGGTGAAGGAATATTGATCACGTGTTTTGGATTGATGGTCACCAGTCCTGCTTCGCGCCGCACCCTTTCATTGGTGACGGTAACGGCTTCAAGTTCCGTTTTCTGCCGTTCCATTTGCACCACCACATATTCATCTTCGCCCGAATTCAGCAAGAAGTTTTTTTGCTGCGAAGCGTAGCCGGTGTAGCTGAACACTATCGCAAAGGCTTTGCCGGCAGGCGTTTTCATGGTGAATGTGCCTGAATCGGAAGTGATCATTCCCGATTGTCTTCCCAATATGGCGACAGTAACTTTTGCCAGTGGACGATCATTTTCGTCGACAACCCGTCCGGAAAGGGTCGCAGTATTCTTTTGTGCGCGGGAGAAGAGTGAAGTGAGAACGAAAAGTAAAAGAAAGGTGGTTCGGGTACCCGTTTTCCGGCAAACATTTATGTTGCCGTATTTATGCATATTTCGTGTTGATGAGGCTGTGGATGGTTTCTTTCGGATGTTTCGATCCAAAAACCGTACTTCCCACCACCAATACATCGGCGCCCGCGCCAAGAATCGCGGGTGCATTTTTAACAGTTACCCCGCCGTCTATTTCAATCTTTACATTCAGCCCCTGCTCATCTATCATCTTCCGGAGCTCGCGGATCTTGTGCAATGTATGCGGGATGAACTTTTGACCTCCGAATCCCGGGTTGACGCTCATCAGGTTAACGACGTCGATATCGGCAATAATATCTTTCAAAAAAGAAACCGGTGTATGCGGGTTCACCGCTACGCCTGCCATCATGCCGAGCGACTTGATCAATTCAATGCTCCTGTGGAGGTGCGGCGACGCTTCAATATGGACGGACAGCACATCGGCGCCCGCATCTTTAAATGCCTTGATGTATTTTTCGGGCTCCACGATCATCAGGTGCACGTCGCTCACCTTTTTATTCACTTTTGTTACCTGCTCGATGACGGTAAGCCCGAAGCTGATGTTCGGCACGAACCGGCCATCCATTACGTCGAGGTGGAGCCATTGCGCCTCGCTTTCATTGACCATGCGGCATTCCTCATCGAGGGACAAAAAATTTGCTGCAAGCAGCGAAGGAGCGATAATGGGCATGTTGTAATGAATTTAACGGGGCGCAAGATACGATTAGCTGTTCAAACGGCTGAGTGCTTCCCTGGCCTCCGTCAGGCTTTCATCCAGTGCCAACGCTCGCTGGTAGTTGGTTATTGCGTCGGCCTTTTTACCTGTGGCCTCATAGCAGCGGCCGAGCCAGTAATACGCATCTGCATCGGTATTCGAAACGGTAGCCGCCATGTTGAACGTTTCCAGCGCCTCTTTGTACTTTTTTCTCTCGTAAAAGATAATGCCCTTTTCAATGTAGGCGTCGGTCATTTTCCAATCGCGCCTGATGCATTCCTCGAACTGCCGGAGCGCTTTGTCATCGTCGTTCATTTCTGAATAATAAACGCCTTTCATGTACACCGCATCGGTTTGTATTTGGGCGGTATCCCTCTCCAGCAGAATGTTGCATATTTGAAGGGCGCGGGGGTTTTTCTGCGCCGTGTAGATGTTTGCGAGTGCAATGCCGGTGTAATTGATGGGAAGGATGGCAAAAGATCGTTCCCAGGCTGTCACGGCTGCTGCAGTGTCGCCCATCTTCAGCAGCAGGTTTCCCTTATCGAACCATGCTTCGAAGTGGGTGGAGTCGCGGGAGATGATCGTATTGTACCTGGCGATGGCTTTCCTGTATTCGCCGTTCTGCAGGTAAATTTCGGCCAGCCTGCGGCTGAATTCCGTGTTGTCGGGGAATTTCCTGTCGGCCTCTTCCAGTACCTGCTTTGCTTTTTCCACCTGCGATGCGAGCAGCAGGTTGGAGGCATATTCAAACGCCACTCCTTCGTCGCCCGTAAGCTCCCACGCTTTTTTGTAATCGGCGGTGGCCGCTTTATGGAGATCGCGCTGCGAAAGCATTAGTGCGCGCTTCATGATGAGCGCTACATTGTCGGGATCGTTGCTGATGCTATCGGTCAATGCTGCGTAAGGCGGCGAATTGAGCAGGTGCGAGTAGTCGGGGTTTTTTGCTGAAGGATCGCCCGATTGGCATGAACACAGCGAAAAAGCGAGCCCCAGGGCCAGGAGAAGCTTCATTTTCAGGCGATTCATCGGCCAAAATTAGTTGAAAAAAAAGAGACGGATTACATTCCGGGCAATAACGGTCTTCCGATGCCTTCTCTGCCGGGCCAGGGAACCGCGGCGAGTATAACGATGAGCGCAATCAGGAAGAACCAGAAGCCGCGTCTGTGTTTGGAAACATCGGGGATGTTCTTTTTCGCGGCTCCGCGGCCGATCGAGATCAGCGCAACAGCGATAAGCATCATCAGCGAATGTTCTATCACCCAAAATCTGTACGTGGCATTTTTCATGATTTCGCCGAAAGGCGTGCTTTGTATCAATTTAAATCCCCATGGTCCGAAGAACCATTGATACAGGCCTATCAGGAACTGCACATTCGCTGCGATCATCAGGAAAGTTGCTGTTCTCCTGTCTTTAGCGGTAAACGGTTTATTGCCGGTCATGCCAACAAAGTGGCGGACGATGGCAATAATGATCAGCAGAAGAATGACCCAGCGAAGTAGATTATGCAAATGAAGGAGTCCGTTGTACATAAGAATGATTTGGGCAAAGAAAACCATTTTTTCTAACTTGCCCGCATTACCTCAACCATTTAACGATGCCACATTATCATTCACTGGGATCGATCCCGCACAAGCGCCATACACAGTTCCGTAAACCCGATGGCTCACTGTATGCCGAACAATTATTTTCGACCGAAGGATTCTCCAATGATTATTCGCTGCTGTATCACTGTTATGCTCCCACGGATATCGTCCATACCGACGTGCCGGTTGATGTGAGTCCGCGGGTGGCAGAAGAAAAAATGCTGAAGCACCGCAGTTTCGAAGGGTTCGGGGTGCAGCCTTCCGACGATTACCTGCAAAGCCGCAAGACGATTCTCATGAACAATGATTGCCACATTTCACTGGCGGCGCCAAAGCAAAGCATGGCAAATTACTTTTACAAGAATGCGGATGCAGACGAGCTGATCTTCGTTCATGAAGGATCCGGTTCGCTTCACACCATGTACGGCAGCCTCGAATTCGGTTACGGCGATTATCTTGTTGTGCCACGCGGAACGATCTATCAAATTTCTTTCAAGTTTCCTGATAACCGCTTGTTTATTGTCGAATCTTTCAGTCCCATTCGCTTTCCTAAAAAATACCTCAGCAAAAATGGGCAGTTGCTTGAACATTCGCCATTTTGCGAACGCGACATACGCCCGCCAAAAGAGCTGGTTACGCTTGAAGAGAAAGGAGACTTTCTTATCAAAACGAAAAAGAAAGGAAGCCTGTTCGGTATTCACTACGGCCACCATCCTTTTGATGTGATCGGATGGGATGGTTGCTGCTATCCTTTCGCCTTCAGCATTCATGATTTTGAACCCATCACCGGCCGCGTGCACCAGCCGCCGCCGGTGCACCAAACTTTCGAAGGCAACAACTATGTGGTGTGTTCTTTTTGTCCGCGGCTGTTTGATTATCATCCCAACTCCATTCCCGCTCCTTATAATCACAGTAATATTGACAGTGATGAGTTGATTTATTATGTGGATGGAGATTTTATGAGCAGGAAGAATGTTACGCGGGGGATGATCACGCTGCATCCCGGCGGCATTCCGCATGGACCGCATCCCGGCGCTGTTGAGAAAAGTATTGGTGCGAAGGAGACGAAGGAGCTGGCGGTGATGGTGGATACTTTTCATCCTCTTCTATTGACGATGGACGCCCTCGACATCGAAAATCCTGATTACACCATGAGCTGGGCGGAGTAGTTTTTAAGTTAGGGTTCACGCAAAGGTTTCACGCAAAGGCGCAAAGGGATTGCAAAGAAGTATCCCCCGCTGGCGAGTCCTCCCCCGGTCCTCCTTCGTCGGATAATAGGCCGCGAAAGAAAACAAGATCCCCCGCTGGCGGGGGATATTGTTTTCTTTCGCGGCCTATTATCCGA